>CANPPM010000103.1 GCA_947575935.1 uncultured Butyricicoccus sp.
TTTAGATATGAAGGCAGAAATGGGCGGGCAGGTGCGTGTGATCGCGACTGGTGGTATGGGCCGTATGATGGCACAACACTGTGATTTAATTAACGAGGTTGATGCCAATTTGACGCTGGACGGATTACAGATGATTTATGATCGAAATCGCGAAATCTTTGAGAATACTCGTATTCAGCGTATTCTTGTGGATGTATCAGAGGAGGTTTAGGGCACATTTGAAAAGGTTCATGTGCCGGAGCGGCGGCGCTGTGCTTTTTTAAATTTGCCTGCAGGATATCTGGTATCTGTATCGTTGCATTGGATTTACTTTGCCCCTTTATTTGCTTGCCTTTTGTTATCTCTCAAATTTTTCAAGCTTCCAACAGTGTCTAAAATCTATACGAGTACGGCAGCTGTTTTGCCGCTTGAAGCGGTATTTGAACACGCTTCAAGATGCATAATCGGATTTTTTGTCAAGCCGGAGAACTTTTTCGGAAAAGTTGCGTATTGTTTTTCTTTATGGGCGTTGCGATGCGGCGGTGTCAAGGAGAATGGCGATTATGGAAGCGAATGGAACCGCCGGCGGATGCATACAATAGCGGAAAGCAACGAAAGGTGGTCAGAAGATGAAAAAGACGATCTGTACGATGTTCTGCGTATGTGCATTGCTGGTACAGGCGGCGGCGCTTCCGGCGATGGGACCGCTAAACGCCAAATCAGCCGCGCTGTATGATTCCTCTGGACAAATGCTTTTTGAAATGAATGCAGAAGAACCGCTTCAGCCCGCTAGTGTGACTAAAATTATGACGCTGCTGCTTGCAATGGAAGCGTTGGATCGGGGAGAAGTTCAGCTGACTGATATGGTAACAGGCTCAGCTTATGCTTCTTCTATGGGAGGGACGCAAATCTGGCTGAAAGAGGGAGAGCAGCTTTCTTTCGATGAAATGCTGAAAGCAATTGCGGTCGGATCGGCGAATGACTGTGCGGTTGCAGTTGCAGAGCATCTTGCAGGAACAGAGGCCGCCTTTGTTGAACGTATGAATGCCCGCGCGCAGGAACTTGGATGTACCAGCACAACTTTTATCAATGCGAATGGTTTGGATGCGGATGGAGAGAAAACTTTGACTTCAGCACGCGATTTGGCGCTGATTTCGGTTGAATTGCTGCGCCATCCAAAGATTCTGGATTATACGACTATTTGGATGGATACGATCCGCGACGGTCAGTTTTCACTTGCGAATACAAATAAGATGCTAAAGAGCTATGAGGGCATGATCGGGCTGAAAACAGGCTATATTTCTCAGGCGGGTTTTTGCATTTCGGCTGCGGCTGAGCGCAACGGCATGACGCTGATTGCAACCGTAATGGCTGCGCCTACAAAAGAGGCCCGCACTGCCGATGTATCTTCACTGTTAAATTACGGATTTGCAAACTTCGCGCCATATACGCCGGATATTTCTGGACAATTGAACCCGATTCCAGTGCGTCTGGGAAAGGCACTTTCTGTCATGCCAGAGGCTGGACAGATTGACGGTATTGTGCTTGCAAAAGAAGATATGGCGGCGCTGACCACCGAGGTTCGTCTCAGTGATGTAGTGGAGGCGCCGGTTGATAAGGGACAACAATTGGGTTCGGTTACTGTCAAAAATGGAGAAGAGGTGCTGATGACCATTCCGCTGACAGCAGCAGAATCAGTTGGCGCATTGACGTTTGGCGATATTTATCGTGAGTTTTTGCGTGTACTGTTGATGAAAGAGCGAGGATAAAACCTTTTAGGGGGGACGATTTACGGGGGGAAAACGACTAACAAGAAAATGTTATTTGTAGTCATGCAGTCCTATTTATCCTAGCAAGGAAGTTGGATTTTTGAAAAATTGCTTTTGCTGGATGTTAATTTCAGTTGGAAAAGCAGCTTTGAGAGGTGGCTCAACGGGGTCATAGAAAATTTTTCAAAAAACAAATGGGAAAGTGCTGTTTTTTGATTGTAATTTGACGGGATCTATGGTAACATGGAAATAACCTCAAAGGTTGAGACGATTGTACCGTACTTATGGGCATGCAGCTCCTTTACGGGATGCAGGCTCTTCCGGTTGGGTTGTTTCTCACTCAATAAAATCTGGGAGGAATTTTCTATGGTAAAACTCATTGTAGGCGGAGCAGGCTCCGGCAAGACGAAAACGATCATTGAGCTGGTGAACGCGTCTGTGAAGGAAGAAAAGGGCAGCGTTGTTTGTTTGACAAAAGGGAATAAGCTCAAGTTCGATATTTCGTACGACGCACGTCTGGTCGATGTTAGTGAATATGCTGTCAACGGTTATGACGGTCTGCTCGGCTTCCTGTGCGGCATTCATGCCGGCAATTATGATATCACGCATATTTTTATTGATGGACTGTATAAGGTTGCTGGCATCAAGGATCCTGGGTTGGCGGAGGCTTTTCTTGATCATTTGAACGCCTTTGCAGATACGCATACCGTTAAATTCACCGTCTCGCTGAGCGAAGATAATGCAGCAGTCACTGAGGGCATGAAAAAGTATGTCTGATCGGATCCTGAGGGATTGAAAGAAAGAGCAGGTAGGTCAGTAAGCTCCTGCCTGCTTTTGTGTGCTCTACCGAATTGCTTGAAGACGGTAAAAACTTTTTTAGAAAAATTTGATAAAAACTCTTTCGTTTTTTGGAATCTCTGTTATAATAGAAATATCGGGTATTTCTCGCCCTTTATCAGAATATAGATCATATTGAATTTCACGGCAAGGGGGGCAGCGCATTTGTGGTTTTCTGCGTTTAAATACCTTGCTTGGGTTGGACAGCTGGGGCTGTCTCTTGTGTTGCCGCCTGTACTTGCGTGTTGGGCTGCTGGCTGGTTACGAGTGCAGTTTAGCTTGGGTAGTTGGATTTTTGCCGTTTCGCTGGTGCTGGGGTTGTTGGTCAGTGCCTGCAGCTTGTTCCGCTTTTTGCGGATGGCGCAAAAGGAGGCTGAACGGGGACATGAAGGACAATCAAATAGTAATTGATGAGCTGCGGCGGCAGGCCAGGGGAATGCTTCCACTGGTTCTCGTCACCTATGGTGTCTTTGCATTATTGGGATATTGGCAATGGCAAACGATCGTTAGTATTCTGTTGGGTACGGCTTATGCGTTGCTTAATTTTTATCAGATTGGGCAGTCTGCTCTGCGGGCTGCTGCCTTTTACCGTACGCCCGAACGGGCGCAGCGCAGTATGGTACGTGGTTATTTGACCCGCTATGTGTTGACCGCAACACTCATTGTCATTTCTATGAAAGTGCCGTGGCTTAACCCGGCGGCGGTTGTGATTCCGCTTTTCTACACGAAAATCATTTTATTGATTTTAAATAGGTCTGTTCGGTGATCATCAGGATGCCGGGCGGTACAGACTATGCTGCCGAAACGGTTGCAGGGCTAAATCGGTACCGCATTCTGGGAGGCTGGGCAGGCCGATACCATGCAGGAAAGGAGGTAACTGAGTGAACGGACCACAAGTCTATTTTGAGATACCAGTGCTTAAAGGGCTGCCTATTACAGAGTCCATGCGCAACCAATGGTTTGTTATGCTGCTCATTCTGTGTTTGTGCGTTTTCTTGACGCATAACCTGCAAAAAATCCCAACGGGGAAACAGGCGCTTGCAGAAAAGGCAGTTGTGATGCTCAATGGCCTTGTCGATTCGACAATGGGTGAGGGATGTAGGCATTATGCGCCGTTTGTCGCTGCTATTATGCTGTCTTCACTGTTTGGAAGCTTGATTTCGGTACTTGGCCTTCGGCCAACAACTGCTGATCTGAATACGACGCTCGGCTGGGCGTTGATTGTATGTTTCCTGATCCATTACAGTAATATCAAATTCCATGGGTTAAAGGCGTATCTCAAGGGTTACTTGGAGCCGATTTTCATCATGGCGCCGCTGAATATTCTATCAGAAATTGCAACGCCGGTTTCTATGAGCTTCCGTCATTTTGGTAATATGGCAGGCGGATTGGTCATTAGTACGCTGCTGTTGTCGGCGCTTGCTGCATTTTCCAATGCGATATTGGGCTTTCTGCCCGTACCGCTGCTCCAAATCGGCATTCCCGGCATCTTATCGCTGTATTTTGATTTATTTACAGCATGTATGCAGGCATTCATTTTTAGTATGCTGACAATGGCATATGTCGGAAATGCACGCAGCTGATGCTGCGGCAGGCAACACTGTGCGCAACGCGCAAAATTATTTTGTGAGTTTGTCATTTATTAAGGAGGAAAAATTTATGGATCCCAGAGCATTTGTAGCAGGTATGTCCGCATTGGGTGCGGGCTGCGCAATGATCGCCGGCCTTGGCCCCGGTATCGGCGAAGGTTACGTAGCAGGTCAGGCTTGTGCTGCAATTGGCCGTCAGCCGGAGTGCCAGTCCGACGTTACCCGTACCATGATCCTTGGTATTGCAATGGCGGAGTCGACTGGTATTTACGCGCTGGTTGTTGCGCTGATCCTGATCTTTGCAAATCCGCTGGTCAACTTCTACAATTCTTAAGGCAGGTGTACAATCTTCCATCGGAAGGAGGGTAAACCTGTGGGAGAAGCAATCTATCAATCGTTTGTGACCTTCAACTGGTGGGGGCTTTGCGTGACGATCTGCAATCTTCTGATTACATTTTTGATCGTTCGCAAGTTCCTGTTTGGGCCGATTAATAAAATGCTCGAAGCGCGGGAAAACGAAGTGCGGGAGCTGTATGCAACTGCGGAAGCGGACCGTACTGCTGCCGAAACGATGAAGCGGGATTACAGCGCTTCCATTGCCAATGCCAAGGAAGAAGCGGCGCAGATCACTGCAAACGCAACTAAGCGAGCCGCCGCTCGTTCGGAAGAAATCCTTGCGGATGCCAGCCGCCAGGCTTCTGACTTGATGCGGAAAGCAGAGGAGAGCATTGAACTGGAAAAGAAAAAGACGCTCAACGAGATTAAGGATGAAATTGCCGGGCTTTCGGTTATGATCGCCTCTAAGGTCGTCGAGAAAGAGATTGACGAGGCGGATCACAAGCGGATGATCGAAGATTTTATCAGCAAGGTAGGGTGAGTGTGTGGCATCAATCGTAAGTGAGCGCTACGCGCTAAGCCTTTATGAGGTCGCGAAGGACTGTGGGCAGGCTGAAGCTTTTTACAAAGAGCTTTCGCAGGCAACAAAGATATTTGAAGAATATCCGGAATATCTGAAGCTGCTGACTACGCCCAGCATTCCGCTGCCAGAAAAGCAGACGACACTTCGCAAGGTGTTTGAGGGAAAAGCGCATGAATATGTGCTGAATTTCCTACTGCTGCTGACTGAAAAACGTCGGATCGGCCTTATTTCTGAGATTTGTAAGGCATATCGTGACCAGTATTATTTTGAGGAGGGGATTGCCGAGGTCGTTGCGGTTACTGCAGCGCCGATGGATGAGGCCCTTCAAAACAAGTTGCGTGAGAAGATGTGTGCCGTAACCCGAAAAAAAGTCATTCTCAAAAATGAGGTTGATCCCAAGCTTATCGGCGGCATTGTAGTACGGATTGATAACCGTCAGGTTGACACTTCGGTTAAGACCCGTCTTGCTGAAATTGCGCAGCAGATGAATCATATTATCGCGTAGGAAGCAGGTGATCTTTAGTGGAATTACGCCCCGAAGAAATTAGTAACATCATCAAGCAGCAGATCACCAATTACCAGAGCCAGATTAAGCTGACCAACGTCGGTACGGTCGTGTCAGTTGGCGATGGCATCTGTCACATCCATGGTCTTGAAGAGTGCATGGCAAGTGAGCTGCTGGAATTTGAAGGTGGGGTTCATGGCATGGCGCAGAACCTGGAAGAGGATCTCGTCGGTGCTGTTCTGCTGGGTTCGGATCAGAATATCCGTGAGGGCGATACCGTTAAGCGGACTGGACGTATCGTGTCCGTGCCGGTTGGCGAAGCCTTGCTTGGCCGTGTGGTCGATGCGCTAGGAGCACCGATTGACGGTAAGGGCCCAGTCAAAACCAGTGAAACCCGCCCCATTGAAATGCCCGCGCCCGGCATCATTGAGCGCACCCCTGTTAATGTCCCGCTGCAGACTGGTATTAAGGCGATTGACTCTATGATTCCGATCGGCCGTGGCCAGCGTGAGCTTATTATTGGCGACCGCCAGACTGGTAAGACTGCTATTGGGCTTGATACGATTATCAATCAGAAGGGGACAGGCGTTATTTGCATTTATGTCGCGATTGGGCAGAAGCGTTCAACCGTGGCGCAGGTTGCCGAGACTCTGACTGCAAACGGCGCCATGGATTATACAATTATTGTATCTGCGACCGCTTCAGAATCGGCTCCGCTGCAGTATATTGCGCCCTATTCAGGCTGCACGATCGGCGAGTTTTTTATGCACAAGGGTAAGGATGTGCTGGTTATTTATGATGACCTGTCCAAGCACGCTGTGGCTTATCGCGCACTTTCCCTGCTGTTGCATCGTCCGCCCGGACGTGAGGCATACCCAGGCGACGTATTCTATCTGCATTCCCGTCTGCTTGAGCGTGCGGCGAATATCAAAGATGGAGGCAGTCTGACTGCATTGCCAATTATTGAGACTCAGGCAGGTGACGTTTCAGCCTATATTCCGACCAACGTGATTTCAATCACAGATGGGCAGATTTTTTTGGAGACGGAGCTTTTTAATTCAGGCATTCGTCCGGCGGTGAATCCGGGTATTTCGGTTTCACGCGTTGGCGGCAACGCCCAGATTAAGGCAATGAAAAAAGTTTCTGGTACGCTGAAGCTGGCATATTCCCAGTATCGTGAGCTGCAGGCATTCTCGCAGTTTGGCTCCGACCTGGATGCGGATACCAAAGCTCGTCTGGAGCAGGGTGAACGCATTGTTGAAGTGTTGAAGCAGCCGCAGAATAGCCCTATTCCTGTTGAAAAGCAAGTTGTCATTATCTATGCCGTTGTCAATAAGATGTTAATGGGTGTGCCGGTTGAAAAGATTGGCCAGTTCCAAGACCGTTTGTTTGAATATCTGGAAGCGAACAACAGCGAAATCTTGGCTTCTATTCGTGAAACCAAGACGATTGATGCAGTTGGCGAGACTCTGCCTGCTGCGATTGAGGCGTTTAAGTCGAGCTTCCTCTCCGAGCTGTATTTAACAACAGGTTCGGAATAGAGGGGGTAAGCTATGTCTTCCGGCAATATGAAAGACATTAAGCGCCGCATTAAAAGCGTCCAGTCCACGATGCAGATTACCAAAGCAATGGAGCTGGTTGCTTCCTCCAAGCTGCGCCGTGCTAAGGAGCGGGTACAGCAGTCCCGTCCTTATTTTAATGCGATTTACGATACGATTACGCGTATTTCTGCGCAGTCCCGTGAGAACTCAGTTTATGGCTGCCATGCAGTGGTCAAAAACAGTTTATTTATTGTAATTGCAGGTGACCGGGGATTGGCAGGCGGTTTTAATTCTAATATTTTAAAGCTTGCTACTGCACAGATGGAGGGCAAAAATGTTAAGGTGCTGACGGTCGGCAAAAAGTCGCAGGAGTTTTTTGCCAAACGCGGCTATGTATCAGTCGGCGATTATCCAGGTCTTGCAGAGACGCTCCGCATTGCGGAGACGCATGAGATTGTGGATCAGTTCCTTGAAATGTATCGCAAACAGGAAATCGACGAGATTTTCCTGTGCTATACGGAATTTGTTTCCCCGCTGACGCAGGAGGCACGCTGCATTCAGCTACTGCCTTCTGACTTCAAAAAAACGGGAGAAGAAACTGCGAAAAGACCTGCTGCGACCGAGTATGATCCTTCTCCGGAGGCGGTTTTTGAATCGATCATTCCGGAATATCTGTACGGTGTGCTGTATGGTGCAGTTGTCGAATCTTATGCTTCAGAGCAGTCGGCACGGCGCATGGCAATGGAATCGGCTTCGGATAATGCGGGCGAGATGATTGAGGATCTGAATTTGTCCTATAACCGTGCCCGTCAAGCGGCGATTACCCAGGAAATTACGGAGATTGTCGCAGGCAGCGGCCAAGTAGGCAGTTAACAATGTAGTTAGGAGTATATGCCAATGAGTGAGCAGAATATCGGCACCGTTGTCCAAATCATTGGACCGGTGCTGGACATTAAATTTCCGGCGGAAACGCTGCCCAAGCTCCTCAACGCGATCACCATCACCGATGAGACGCAGAATCGTACTGTAACAGTAGAGGTTGCGCAGCACATCGGTCAGGATCCCGTTAGATGCATCTCGATGCAGTCAACCGTCGGGTTGGTTCGCGGTATGAAGGCAGTGGATACCGGTGCGGCAATCAGTGTGCCGGTTGGGCACGAAAATCTTGGACGTATTTTTAACCTGCTCGGCGAGCCGGTTGATAATAAGCCTCCCAAGAAGACGAAGGAGCGTTGGCCGATTCACCGTCCCGCACCTTCTTATGAGGATCAGCAGTCAACGACGGAGATCCTTGAGACAGGTATCAAGGTTGTTGACCTGATTGCACCGTATGCCAAAGGCGGTAAGGTTGGTTTGTTTGGTGGTGCAGGTGTCGGCAAGACGGTTATCATCATGGAGCTGATCAATAACATCGCGAAAGAGCACGGTGGCATTTCGGTTTTTACCGGTGTCGGCGAACGCACCCGTGAAGGCAATGACCTTTACAATGAAATGCAGGAATCTGGCGTTATCGATAAGACTGTATTGGTATACGGCCAGATGAATGAGCCGCCCGGAGCTCGTATGCGGGTTGGTTTGTCAGGCCTGACCATGGCGGAATATTTCCGCGATGAGGAAGGCCAGGATGTGCTGTTGTTCATCGATAATATTTTCCGCTTTACACAGGCGGGTTCAGAGGTTTCGGCATTGCTTGGCCGTATGCCATCAGCGGTTGGTTATCAGCCGACGCTGGCGACTGAAATGGGCGCTCTGCAGGAACGAATTACCTCAACTAAGAAGGGCTCGATTACATCAATTCAGGCAGTTTATGTGCCTGCGGATGACTTGACCGATCCTGCGCCAGCAACGACTTTTGCACATTTGGATGCAACCACAACGCTGTCGCGTGAAATTGCGTCGATGGGTATTTATCCAGCGGTGGATCCCCTGGACTCAACCTCGCGCATCCTGACCAAGGATATTGTTGGTGAAGAGCACTATGAGACCGCACGTGCGGTGCAGTCTATTCTGCAGCGTTATAAAGAGCTG
>CANPPM010000104.1 GCA_947575935.1 uncultured Butyricicoccus sp.
CGGTTGATCTTCTGAATATCATCGGTATTTTTTACCTTAATTGCTCTGGTCATAAACAATTTACCTCCAGTTCGTAATGTACTTTTTGTTTGCTTTCTATGTTTCCATTATACCATGCCGCCGCAAAAAGAAAAGCCCCTATTTGGTGTTTTTTTCATTTTCAGCGTTTTTATGCAAGTCTACAAATCCCCCTTTCTTTTTTAGTGCTTTTTAACGAAATTCAAATTGTGGATTTATGAATTTCGCCAATACTTCAAGTGCACAGAACGATCTTTCCCGGCAATTTTTCTTCCACACCGCCCTTTGATGTTTCAACCGCCGAAGCCTTTTTCACCCCCAACCGGCAAAAGCTGTGGTTTCCCTCACAGAAAAGTTTTTTAGAAATTTATCTTGACCCGAGCGCTTTTAGCTGCTAAAATGGGAAACTGTAGGTAGGAGCTTTTCCTCCCCTGCGAATCGTTTCATCAAAAGGAAGGTTTCATAATGAAAGCAACAAAGAAGATTCTTGCGCTGCTGCTGGCCGGCCTCATGGTACTAAGCATGGCCGCCTGCGGCGGAAATGACGGCGGCAATGTAGACAATACTGGTTCTGGTACCCCTGCCACCGACAACAGCACCCCTGCTAACGACAACTCTGAAGCAACCGGTTCCTATACCATCGGCATTTGCCAGCTGATGGAGCACGAAGCGCTTGATGCAGCAACAAAGGGTTTTCAGGACGCACTGACCGACACATTGGGCGACAAGGTCTCCTATGAGTATCAGAACGCACAAGGCGACGCCAACACTTGTTCAACGATCATCAACGGTTTCGTTTCGAGCGGCGTTGATCTGATCCTTGCCAACGCAACCCCTGCACTGCAGGCTGCCGCCGCAGGCAC
Organism: uncultured Butyricicoccus sp.; assembly: GCA_947575935.1. Classification (GTDB taxonomy): domain Bacteria; phylum Bacillota; class Clostridia; order Oscillospirales; family Butyricicoccaceae; genus QXXE01. The sequence continues at coordinate 882 of CANPPM010000104.1, forward strand.
CAGTGAAATTCCGATTCTGGGCACCTCAGTTACTGAGTATGGCGTTGCACTGAGCATCGAAGACTTTGATGGTACTGTTGGCGGCAATATTTCCGGTACCTCTGACCTCGCCCCCCTCGCGGAACAAGCCGCAATGATTAAAGAATGGATGCCTGACGTGCAGACTGTTGGCCTACTGTACTGCTCTGCAGAGCCCAACTCCCAGTATCAGGTAGACGTAGTCAAGGCAGAACTGGAAAAGCTGGGCTGCACCGCAGCACTGTATCCCTTTGCTGATTCCAACGACCTTGCCGCTGTCTGCACCACTGCAGCAAATGAAAACAACGCCCTGTATGTACCAACCGATAACACTGCGGCTAATAATACCGGTATCATCGATAATATTTGCCGTCCAGCAAAAATTCCGGTTTTCTGCGGTGAAGAAGGCATTGTCCGCGGTTGTGGCGTTGCTACCCTATCGATCAGCTACTATGATCTGGGCCGCACCACTGGTGAAATGGCGGCGCAGATTCTGACCGGAGAAGCGGATATTTCTTCCATGCCAGTTGCTTATACCACCGTTACCAAGAAATACAACGCAGATATCTGCGAAGAACTGGGGATTACGGTCCCGGACGGATATGAAGCGGTAACGCCGGCAGCATAAGCGTTCGGAAAAACCTATAAAAAACAGTGAAAAAGGACTTCCCTTTTTCACTGTTTTTTGTTATAATATTAATATCTATGTGCATTTTGTTTGGAGGGGTTTCTTTGATTTCAACCATTCTTTCACGTCTGGTCTCACTGCCGGGTGCAATGCCAGGCGCTATGGCGCAGGGTCTGATTTGGGGTATCATGGCCATTGGCGTGTATATCACCTACCGCATTCTCGATGTTGCAGATCTAACCGTTGACGGCTCGTTCTGCACTGGCGGTGCAGTATGCATTATGTTGATGCTGGCCGGCTATAATGTATGGTTATCACTGCTGGCCGCAGTGGCCGCAGGTATGCTGACTGGTCTGGCAACTGGTATTTTTCATACTTTTATGGGGATACCAGCCATCCTTGCCGGTATTTTGACCCAGCTCTCTCTTTATTCGATCAACTTAAAAATTATGGGCAAGTCCAACCAAGCCATCAACGTGGACAAGTTTAACCTGCTGGTTTCACTGCGCTGGGTTAAAGACGCAGCCGTCCGCAATCCGCTAATCATGATTGCTGTGCTTTACTGGTTTTTTGGGACAGAACTCGGCTGCGGCATCCGTGCAACTGGCTCCAACCCTAATATGGGCCGCGCGCAGGGCATCAACACAGATTTTAACAAAGTACTCGGTCTCATGCTTTCAAACGCACTGGTTGCTTTTTCAGGCGCACTGCTGACCCAATACCAAGGCTTTGCTGACGTCAGCATGGGCCGCGGCGCAATCGTCATCGGCCTTGCAGCCTGCATTATCGGCGAAGCAGTCTTTGGCCGGATTTTCCACAATTTTGCACTCCGGCTGCTGTCCGTAGCCCTTGGCTCAATTATTTATTACATCGTCATCCAAATCGTCTTAGTGCTCGGCCTGGATGCCAACCTTCTTAAACTGCTCTCGGCGTTAGTCGTTGCAGTCTTCCTCGCCATCCCTTATTGGAAGGGGAAATATTTTTCAAAAGGAGGGAAAAAATGATGCTGGAACTCAAAGGAATTCATAAAACCTTTAATGCAGGCACGATCAATGAGAAAAGAGCGCTGAACGGAATTGATCTGAAACTTGAACCTGGCGATTTCGTCACAATCATTGGTGGAAACGGCGCCGGAAAATCCACTATGCTGAACGCAATTTCCGGGGTTTTTCCGGTTGACCAAGGCTCTATTGTAATCGGCCACACCGATGTCACGTCTCTGCCAGAGTATAAACGCGCCAAATATCTCGGCCGTGTATTTCAGGATCCTATGATGGGCACCGCCGCCAATATGGGTATTGAAGAAAACCTTGCTCTTGCAGCACGTCGCGGCGACGCCCGTACCTTCCGCAAAGGCATTACCGCCAAGGAGCGCGAGCTTTATCGCGAAAAGCTCGCGCCTCTCGGACTGGGATTGGAAAACCGTATGACGAGCAAGGTTGGTTTACTCTCGGGCGGCCAGCGGCAGGCGCTTACCCTGCTGATGGCGACAATCAAAAAACCCAGCTTGCTCTTATTGGATGAGCACACTGCAGCGCTTGACCCAAAAACCGCCGATAAAGTACTGCAACTGACTGACGAAATCATTCGCCGTGACCAACTAACCGCGCTGATGGTCACACACAACATGCGTAATGCGATCACCTATGGGAACCGCCTTGTAATGATGAATGAAGGCCGTATCGTAGTTGACATCAAAGGAGAAGAAAAGCAAAATCTACAGGTGTCCGATCTACTCAAAAAGTTTAATATTGAAAATGACCGGATGCTTCTCAGTGAATAAAACCAAGCCCACACTAGCAATCTGCTTTGAAAAATGCAGCGCTGCCAAAGTCTGCCGTCTGGAAGCACTACGGCAGAGCAAACCTGGAATTTGATTTTTTGTTCTGCTAAAATACGATATCTTCCACACGCTGTGCAAACCGCAAAAGACCTGTTATTTCCGATCTGCCATAAGGGGCTTAACCTGCCCTTATCCCAAATCCCAAGGAGCTCATAAAATGAATGCTATGATTCAGACCCTGGCACGTGAACTGGGGCAATCCGAGACGCATGTAGAAAACGTAATTACCCTAATTGACGAGGGCAATACCATTCCCTTTATCGCCCGATACCGCAAAGAGCTGCATGGCTCTATGGACGACCAGCTGCTGCGTGCATTGGCCGATCGCCTGCAGTATTTACGCAATCTGGAAACCCGGAAAAATGAGGTTAAAACCGCAATTGAAACGCAGGGAAAGCTAACTGATTCGCTCGCTGCTGCAGTCGAGGCCGCCGTTACGCTTTCCGAGGTTGAAGATCTCTATCGCCCATACAAGCAAAAACGGCGTACCCGTGCAACGATCGCACGGGAAAAGGGACTCGCTCCCCTGGCAGATATGTTGTTCTCCCAAGACGAACCCTGTCCCCAGCCAGCGGAAGCCGCACTCGCATTCGTTGATCCGGAAAAAAACGTAGAGACCGTTGAAGAGGCGCTGCAGGGTGCAAATGATATCATTGCCGAAATGATATCTGACGACGCCGCGCTTCGCAAAATACTGCGCAGTCTTTATCTCCGTCGTGCCATGTTGATATCCAAGGCGGCAGAAAAGGAGCCGGAAGATTCTGTTTACCGTCTCTATTATGATTTTAAGTGCCCATTGAACCGCATTCAGGGTTATCAAACGCTGGCAATCAATCGCGGTGAACGTGAGAACATGCTCAAAGTCAGCATTGAACTACATGCGGAAGAGGCCCACATTGCTGTACGGCGTGCATGCGTACCTGGCCGTGCATCTATGGACTTTGTACGGGCTGCAGCTGACGATGCCTATGACCGGCTTATTCAGCCCTCCATGGAACGGGAAATGCGCAGTTATCTGACCGAGCAGGCAGATGAAGGCGCCATCCATATGTTTGCACTAAATCTAAAACCACTGCTCATGCAGCCGCCGGTCAGAGGTAAAGTTACTATGGGCCTAGATCCAGGTTATCGCATGGGCTGTAAGGTCGCGGTAGTAGATGGCACCGGAAAGGTACTTGATACCGCTGTCGTCTACCCTACCCACGGCGCACGCCAAAAAGAAGAATGCATTAGCCGTCTGTCTGCAATGATCAAGACGCACCATGTTGCACACATCGCAATCGGAAACGGTACTGCTAGCCGGGAAACAGAGCAAATGACCATTGAACTCATCCGGCGTCTTGGCAGCAGCGTCAGTTATATGATTGTCAACGAAGCAGGTGCATCCGTATATTCGGCAAGTAAGTTAGCTGCCGAGGAATTTCCTGATTACGACGTCAACCTGCGCAGTGCCGTCTCGATTGCCCGCCGCCTGCAAGATCCTCTTGCCGAACTAGTCAAGATTGATCCAAAGGCAATCGGCGTCGGCCAATACCAACACGATATGCCACAAGCACGGCTGGGTGAAGCACTGGGCGGCGTAGTTGAAGACTGTGTCAATGCAGTCGGTGTGGATGCCAATACTGCCTCCCCCTCTCTGCTACAGCGTGTCTCTGGCTTAAACGCTACAACTGCTAAAAATATTGTAAAATATCGAGAAGAAAATGGGATATTCACTGCCCGGAAACAATTATTAAAAGTGCCTAAATTAGGGCCAAAAGCATTTGAACAGTGCGCAGGTTTTCTGCGTGTCCCGGAAAGTGAAAGCGTGCTAGACAATACCGGCGTCCACCCCGAAAGCTATAAAGCCGCTGAAAAATTGCTTCACGAATGCGGATACTCGCTGCAGGATGTGCGTACTGGACAACTCAGCGAACTGAAGAGCCGTGCAGAGCAAACAGGTCTTCCTGTTCTCTCAGAAGTTTGCGGTGTTGGCGTGCCAACCCTACAAGATATTTTGAAGGAATTGCTAAAGCCTGGACGAGACCCCCGTGACGAACTGCCTCCCCCGATCCTCCGAACCGACGTTATGGAGGCTAAAGACCTAAAACCGGGGATGGAGCTGCAAGGAACGGTACGCAACGTCATCGATTTCGGCGCGTTTGTTGATGTCGGTGTTCACCAAGACGGCCTGGTACACATCTCCAAGCTGAAAAAACGGGTACGTCATCCTTCTGAGCTGCTCTCAGTAGGGGATGTAATCACCGTTTGGGTTACAGAAGTCGACGAAAAGAAAAAACGTATCGGGCTGACTATGCGCAAACCAGACGGTATGTAAAGCAAATTACCTGACAGAAAAAATAAGCCCGATTGAAAAGACTGCTCTACAGCTTTACAGGTTGCAGAGCAGTCTTTTTAGCAGGTTTCGCTGCACTCTCGCGCTAATAGCCTAGGCAGACCATCAATCGCGCTCTCTTCTCAAAGTATGTTTCCACGCACACACCACAGAAAAAACACCTAAAGCTTTGCTGTTTGCGAGTAATAAATTCCTCTGAAAGGTTTTTCTCCGTCTTTTATACCATCCTTGCCAGTAGGCCAATGATCAATAGGTGCGCCGGATAGAATAGATAAAAAAACCACTTTGAAAAGATCCTTCCCTTTTTCGCACACTGGCCATTGTATAAAAAGAGAATGCATATCCCCGAAGCAAAAATACCCAGCGTCCCACAGAAAGCCCGAAGAATCGCCTCCCACCACGGATAAAGATACAACCCATTTGGTATCATGAGCAGTGCAAACAGAAGCGCGGCGATCGGATATACCACAAGCAGCCGTTTCCGGGACTCCCCTGCCCAATCGAATAACAAAGTATACAGTGCTGCAAGCAGAGGCCAATCGCCAACCACAGTACAAAATACCAGCAATATCCGCAGCAAATTGCGTATCACAGGATTTCTTACCTTTTCCCTTGTCATGAGCAGCAAAAAACAAATAAATAAAGTATACAGCATATTCAGTCCCCTAAAACGCAGCTGCCCAGGGGCACTAAACGCCAGCATAAATGGCAGCTGTGAAAGAACTGCAAAACCTAACAACCGTAATCCATATTTTGTTTTGGAACGGGTATGCGTATAACCCTCTACCAGAAAATAGCACATTGTAACAGCAGTAAAATAGCCAATATCCACTAAAATTTCGTACCATATCGATCCGTATGGCAAAAATGCATTGGCAATGTGGTTAAGCAGCATCGTAAACATCGCAATGTATTTGATGTTATCACGATCCAGAGGCCTTTTCATGATACATTCACACCTTCCAGCTCTCTATTATACATGTTTTGTGAATCAATGGATCACAAAACTGTAAACAATCGAGAGCAAGTCTTACGTTATGCAAACCTCTCATCTGCAAATCAGGTAAATGCATGATGGACTCAATGCCTGTGGTCACTTTCGGTAAAGCACGCGAACAGAATTCATCACACAAAGCATCGCAACGCCAGTATCTGCAAAGACTGCCATCCACATATTAGCGATCCCTGCAAAGCCCAACACCATAACCAACGCCTTGATGGCCAGTGCAAATACAACATTCTGCCATGCAATCCGTCCAGTTATCCGCGCAATTTCCAACGCCTGCGGAATTGCTTCCATAGAAGAAGTCATAAAAACTACATCAGCTGCCTCAATGGCGGCGTCCGCTCCACTGCCCATGGCAGCGCCAACATCCGCCCCTGCCAAAACCGGCGCGTCATTGATGCCGTCACCAACAAACATAACCGGCCCACACTCATCACGAAGCTGCTGTAGGGCAGACAATTTATCCTCTGGAAGCAAACCTGCACGCACCAGCTGCACACCGGTTTTTGCAGCGACAGCATCGGCGCTTGCTTTTGCATCGCCAGTCAGCATAGCAGTTGTCAAGCCCAATGCCTTCATCGCACTGACTGCCCCGCAAGCTTCTTGCTTTACAGTATCACTGATTATGATATGGCCAAGAAATTTTCCATCCCGTGCAAGCAGTACCTCGGTACCATAAACGCTGCTTTGATATTCAGAAAGATCAATCCCTTGGCGCTCCAAGAGCTTTCTGCTACCACAAAGCGCCTTTCCCTCTGCAAAAACAGCCTCAATCCCCCAACCCGAAATCTCACGGACCGACTGAGGATGCACGATCGAAATTTTACATCTCTCTGCTTCAGAAACAATGCTGTGTGCAATTGGATGGGTTGAGCCAGCTTCACAGCCTGCAGCAAGGGCAAGCAGTGATGACCCATCGACCCCTGCTACGGGTACACAAGATTGAACCACAAAATTTCCTTCAGTGATTGTGCCAGTTTTGTCCATTACAACCGCTCTGATGTCCTTCATAACCTCTAGTGCAACGCCACCCTTGAATAGGATACCGCGCTTGGAGCCTGCGCCAATCCCAGAGAAAAAAGCCAGCGGCACGCTTAGCACCAACGCGCAGGGACAGCTAATGACAAGAAAGGTAATCGCTGTGTAAACCCAATAATTCCAGTTTCCGGTCACCAATGAAGGCAATATTGCGGTCATCAGCGCCAGCAAAACAACAACCGGCGTATAAACATGTGCAAAGCGGGTAATAAAACGATCCATTTTAGGTTTACTTGCCGCTGCATTTTCAACTGAATTCAGAATTCGTGTAACCATAGATTCGCTGAGCGGCTTTTCAACACGAAGCTGTAATAAACCAGAGGTATTCATACATCCGGAAACTACTGCATCTCCTGCGCGGACAGTAACCGGAACTGGTTCCCCCGTAACCGGAGAAGTATCAATTCTGCTTTCCCCATTTACAATCACACCGTCAAGCGGAATACGATCTCCAGGACGCACCTGTACAAGATCACCGATCACAGCATCTTGCGCGGGAATCTCACGGATGCTTTCACCTTCAATTAAGCTAACTACTTCAGGCCGTAGATCAACTGCCTCCATAATCTGGTTCCGGCTACGTTCCACCGCAATATGCTCAAACAGCTCCCCTACCCGATAGAACAACATTACGCCGCAAGCCTCCGGATAATCCTGAATCACAATTGCTGCAATCGTCGCAAGGCTCATTAAAAAATTTTCATCTGTCAACTGGCCATGCGAAAGATTTTTCAGCGCTGTCAGAATAATTTTTCCGCCTAACACCAAATACCCAATTAAAAAACAGATTACCGCTGGAACTACAAAATTTCCCCGCAGCAACAGGCCAATCACAAACAAAGCTGCGCCAATTATAATTTCGATACCCTCTCGGATATTTTCAGAAAACTTTCTTTTCTTTTCAGGCGCCTTGTCTGAGAATTCTGTTTGTTTGTTTTCTCGTAAAACAACCTTCACGTCTGGTTCAATTAAAGCACAAATGTGCTGGATCTCTGATATAAGGCTTTCCGGCGCACGTCCATTGACACGCAACTGCTTTGTTGTAAAGGTAAGAGTTGCCTCCGAAACACCTGGAAGCTCGTTAATCCGTTCTTCCATCTTGGAAGCACAGTGCGCACATCCAAGATTTTCCAACAGAAATACTGCCGTATGTCCCTTTGCCACAGGTTTACGAGAAATTACCCTGACTTCTGATTCAATCGAAGTACAAATTTCCTGGATTTTTGGCAGCAATGCATCCGCATCCTCTGCCGCAATACGCAGTTGTTTTGTAGCATAAACAATGGTGGCGGCCTCTACCCCAGGTAACTCATTTATCCGATCCTCCATCTTAGAAGCACAATGCGCACAGCCGAGATTTTCCAAAATATAAACATGATTTCTATTAGA
>CANPPM010000105.1 GCA_947575935.1 uncultured Butyricicoccus sp.
GTCAGCGGAGTCGGATCATCAGGAATCACACTGTCCTCGACATCGTCATCATCGTCGTCGCCTTCGACTACGTCGTCATCGTCGTCGTCGCCTTCGATTACGTCGTCGTCATCGTCGTCGCCTTCGATTACGTCGTCGTCATCGTCGTCGTCGCCTTCGATTACGTCATCGTCGTCATCGTCGTCGTCGTCATCGTCGCCGATTTCAATGTCACTGTAAGAATATTCCGTGTCCCAGTTGCTGCCCCAAACCGTCAAAGTTTCCTTGATAATATCCTTTTTCGTGGTCTGCTGCGAAGAATGCAGCGTACTGGTCACCGTATCCTCGCGAGTAGTGATCGAATCCAGCGTTTTCACCGTTTCCTTCGTTTCCGTTTTACTGGACAGCTGAGCGGTTGCTTCGGTCACCTGGAATGTCAGTCCAAAGCTTAAGTCAATATCACGGAGGCCCTTCTCTACGGTTACAAACGTCTGAGACTTATTATAACCGCTGGTTGCACTCATCAAATAGGCATCCGCCGAAACCTCCTGCTTGCCCTTCAGCGTTACCGTGACCTGCTGCCCGTTCGGCAGCTTGACGTTTTTCATGGTCAGCGTATATACGCCGTCCTTGCAGGTGACAACGCCTTCATTGTTCGCAAAAAAGAAGCCGCCTTTGCCATCGGATTCCAGGCGGAATCTTTCATCTACGCCGTCTCCGCTCAAAATCACCTGCGTCTGTTTTGGGTCAAGCTTGCTTTGCTTCAGATCCACAGTGAAACTGATATCAGTGGTGTACTTATCTTCAGAAGACGTGGCGCCGCCGACTTTATCCTTCACGGTCACAGCAGCACCCTTGACATCCCCAGCCTGAATTAAATGCCCCTGCTGCTCCGTCGTCTGGGGCATCTTGATCAAATGCTGATAGATTTGGCCTAGAATTTTATCGCCTTCTTCGCCAATGTGCTTCTCATAAGCCTTGTCCCAGTCTTCCTTGCCCCCTGTGGCATGGGGTCTATAATACCAAGAGAACGGATCTTCGCGGAGCTCGTGCGTACCGCTATTGCCATAATACCAGATTGCAGCCTGCGTCGCGGCCAAGGCCATGCCGTCTGTGATCTTCTCTGCCTCTTCACTGCTTAAAACTTTTTCCTTAACCAACATTTTTTTGAACTCGGACAAACTGCCAGTACCACTTTCAGTCCCCCAATATCCATTTAAGGCAATGGAACGAATATGCTGTGCTGTATCATCATCCTTAAAGTAATTGGATTCTTCCAAGTTCACCATGTTGTAAATCGTACCGTTTACAGGGGAAACCTCAAAATCTGAGCAGTACACATAATGTTCTTTGTCTTCTTTATCCCGCAGGATAAACTGGTGGGCCTGCCACCCTTGGTTATTGTGGGTCCCCGCAGCATCGGTATAAGGCTTTGCATCTACCCGGATCGCGCTTTCCAGGCCATATTCACCGATCCACTTAAAAACATAATCGGAAGTGACCTCTTTCGGATCTCCATCCGGCCGGTGATACAGATCTGTTTTTGTGTCCGTGCTCCCTGGATTCGGTTCCTTGACTGTCGGTTTCAAGCTTCCTGTCTGCGTCTTGCCGTGATCTTCGCCGGTTGAAACCTGGGTCATACTCACCGTAACGGTGCGGTCTGTCGTCTGAATCGTAGATTCCGTAACTTCTTCCTTCACCGTTACATCGGTAGTCGCATATTCCTTATTGATAATATGATGCTGCGTAGTCGTCAGAAACTCTGTTTCCTCCACGGTAGTCGTAGTGGTTGTGGTACCATATTCCGTAGAACTCTGGGCATGGTCCGTTTTGGTCGCAGTACTGATCACCTTGCCGTCAGCACCAGTCACTGTAGTAATGGTCTTGTAACCAATGACCGCACCGGTAGCATTCAGAACGTCCTCTACCGTAACCTTCGTAATCTCACCGGTTTCCGCATTCGTAGTCTCGCTCTCCTGCGGACGCTCCGGCAAAACCAGCGTGGTATTGGACTGCGTCTTTTCGACCTCGGTCTTGGACTCGCCCACCTGCGTGGTCTCGCCTGTTTCCTGCTTAACAACTTCCGGATCGGTCACTTCAGAGCTATGGTTCAGCGGCCGTTTCTTTGTCGTCGTGGTCACCGTCTCGACTTTCCAGCCAATCGTATTGCCTTTCTCATCCGTGATTGGCGTGCGGGTAGTCACCACCGTAGTAACTGCACCGGTGATGGGATCCACAAATTCCTTATGTTCTGCCCCATTGCCCGGCTTGCTCTCCTGCACCAAAGCATCCTTGTCGGTCTCGATGGTCTCCGTCTTTTTTTCCCCCGGGTTTACTGTGACGGTAACCTCGTCCTTATTGTTCGTGTTCAGCCCCATAGAGGACTCTGTAGAGCTCGTTTCACTGCTAATGATGTTTTCTTTCTCATAGGTGACTTCCGGCGTCCCCAGTTCGAGTTTTTGCTCCGTCTTTTCAGGATGCTCCACAACTTCATCCGACGTGATACTGCTGGAAACCGTGACCGTCGTCTTCTCGGCGCCCTCTTCGCTGCCGGATTCGCTCACAGGGCGTTTGACCTCGTTGCCCTCGCTGTCGATGACGGTTTCGGTTGTAGTGGTCGTGGTCTCGCTTCCGCTGACCTCAACCTTTCCCTGTGTGCCGGTTCCAACCCCTTCGCCGCTCCACTCGGTCTTTTCGGTTGTGACGGTATTTCCATCCTCCTCCTTGACCTCGGTTGAGCTGGTCTGTGTTCCGGTAACGGTAACGCCATTCGAGCTTTCACTCTCCCAGGTGTCACTTCCACTGCTGTCTGCGGCATCCGGATCGACATCGTCGACGTCCCCTTCAGAGGCATCGCCGTCGTTCCCCTCAGAGACATCGCCGTCGTCCTCCGGTTCCGTCAAATCCGGCTGCGGTTCTGCGGGATCTGAGACACCGGTTCCCGGCTCTGTCCCGCTCTCGTCCGCAGCGAATGCGCTGACTGGCAGCATGCCCACGCACAGCATCATTGCTATCAGCAGCGAAAGCCCGCGTTTGCCTGCGCTTTTAAACAATTTCATGAACCTTCTTCCTTTCTTTGCAGAATTTTCGGATGCAAAGTATCCGGCAGCCGGGCTGGCATAGCGCAAAGTCGCGCCTTAGCCCCCATTCGCTTTGCGTCCTGCCGTTTCCGGCAGTTTGCTAAGGTGCAACCCGGCGGACATAGCGCCCAAGGCTTTGTGTATCCTTCCGCGCCGTAGTTCCGTAGCTTTGCGTCCCATCGTTTCCGATGGTTTGCCGAACGCCCCTTTTGATGTGCCCACCGTCATCGACGCGCCTAACGGCGGGATCCTTCCAGGGTGGACCAAACATAACCGCCTCCTTTCTCCGGAAACCGTTTCCACGCAGCCACTCTCTGCAGGCCATTTAAGGATTTCCCACGGGTGCGCCGGCGGCGCAGGGGGACAGGACTGCCGGCATCCGCCCATTGCAGCGCCAACCGTTTTGTGTAACCATGCATGGGCCGCATTCCCCTCTGCCTCCTGCTAAAGCGCGCCTGCTGTACGCAGAATTTATATTCCGTTGCACAAACGACGCGCAATCCGCCATTTATTTGTACTTATTATACCATACGAAAGATCGGGTTGCAATAGTCCCTGACAATTTTAGGTACAGAAGCAAAGACCGTGGCGCTTTTTTCTGCGGCCTTGGTTTTTTGCGCCGTTGTAGGAAAACCCACCGTCATATTTTCAGCCACATCCTGTATTTCTACCATTCACTGCGCACAAACGGCGGCTTCCTCACAACCGTTTGCTACAGAATATAAATTCTGCCCCCAGTCTGATTAAAAACCGACGGATTGCCGGATAAGGGCAAACATTTTACTGAACAAAGCGATTTTCTACAGGAATTCCGACAGATTTTAAAGGGTATCCGCAACGTTTCCATGGAAACAGATGCTTGGGGCAGCATTCAAACCGGCTCTGGATACACGCCGCTGGCAGCAGCGCCTATTTAACAAACCAATCCCAGCTGCTCCAACTGGCGCGCATGTTCCTCACCCGTGGTCAACAGATAAATCCGGGTCGTATTCACAGAGCTATGCCCCAAAATGTCGGCCAGCCGGACAATATCCCGATACGCCTGATAGTAACTGACCGCGAATAAACGCCGCAAATTATGAGGAAATACCTTGGTGGGCGCAACGCCCGCCTGGGCGCACAATGCCTTCATCTCCCGCCAAATTCGATTCCGGGAAAAACACGCTCCGTTCTCCGTACGAAAAATCTCACCCGAGGCAGTTTTTTGTTTCCGCGCATACTCCAGCAGCTTGCAGCAAAGCCTACGCGGCAGCAGGATCGTCCGGATCTTACCCTTGAGTGACACCGTGGCCTGCCCTGCCCTAGCAGCCTCCACCGTGATATACCGCACCTCAGAGACCCGGATACCGGTGGCGCAGATGGTCTCTATCAGCAGCGCCAGCCGCCCCTGCCGCAGCCGGGCCGCTGTCTGCACCAAACGTCCGTATTCCTCCCGGCGCAATTCCCGGGCCGCCGCGCGGAAAACCGACTGCTGAATCTTCAGCAGCCGAACCTGGCACTCTTCCCATCCCAAGAATGCGCACAGTCCATTGACTGCCGACAGCCTGCCGTTTACCGTCGATGGCTTTAATCTGCCGTCCTGCAGCTCCGCTTTCCAACGCGTGGTATTTTCCTTGGTCACCGGCCTGCCCTCCAGCCAACAGGCAAACGCACGGATGCCAAACAAATATTTTTGAATCGTCGTGCCTGCGCGCTCCTCCTCCTGCAAATGCCGTATATAGGCCGCAGTACAAGCCTGGGTCAGTATATGCTGCTTCATTTCCAACATCCTCCCTAAAAACAGCGGCGCTGTGCGCCTCCAGAATGAAGAACCCGCTGCGAAGGAAGCAAAGAAAAGCCTCCGCAGGGAGTTCCGCCGCTTCCCCCGCGACGCGTATACATACGTGAAAAACTGCCGCCGTATGGCGGGAAAAGACCTACGGACTGGGCATGTTGACATGTTTCAAACAGGTCCTGCCCACGTACCGCCATAGGGCGTACGCAGCAGCCCTTCTCTCCCCGAAGATGCGCTGCATCCCTAGGGGCCGTTTGAAAAATGGAAATATGCACAATGGCGGAAAAAGGACCACCGTTGTTTGGGCGTATTGACATTTTTCAAACAAGCCCTAGAAAACGCAATATAAAAAGAGGACGCCGCGCGTCCTCTTTTTATATTGGATCAGCCGGTCACAGACTGAACAGTCTGCGGGACCTCGTCCAGATCCACCGTCGTTTCATAATGCCCGGAGCGATACTCCTGCATCCCCGAACCCGCCGGGATCAGCTTACCAATAATTACATTTTCCTTCAACCCGAGCAGCGGGTCAATCTTGCCCTTTATGGCTGCCTCGGTCAGCACACGAGTCGTTTCCTGGAAGGAGCACGCCGACAGGAAACTCTCGGTGGCCAGGGATGCCTTGGTGATCCCCATCAGCGTCGGGCTGCAAGTCGGCAGCCGCAGCCCCTCTTCCCCTGCGTCGATACGATCCTGTACCTGCTTGCAGTAATCTTCATACTCGTGCAGATCAATCACAGAGTTCGGTAAAACCTCGGCATCACCGGCGTCATCAATCTTGACCTTGCGCATCATTTGGCGCACGATCACTTCGATATGCTTATCGTTGATGTCAACGCCCTGCTGACGGTACACCTTTTGGACTTCCTTGATCTCATAGTCATGCACCGCACGCGGATCCAATACGCGTAGGATATCATGTGGATTGAGCGCGCCTTCATTCAGGATGGTTCCCTGCGCAACCTCCTGGCCATCCTCTACCCGGATCCCCGAAGAAGAAGCCAGCTGGTAGGTGCGGATCTCACCGGTCTCACGATTGGTGATATTAACGGTCTTGACCGTGGTACGCTTCGACTCCTCAATGCTGACCACACCCGAAATTTCAGCCAGCGTCGCCACCTTTTTCGGCTTGCGCGCCTCAAACAGCTCTTCCACACGGGGAAGGCCCTGCGTAATATCCGAACCCGCAACACCGCCTGTATGGAAAGTACGCATGGTCAGCTGCGTGCCAGGCTCGCCGATGGACTGCGCCGCGATAACGCCGACCGCCTCGCCGATACCGCACGGGGTATTCAGCGCCAGGTTAGCGCCGTAGCAATGTGAGCAAACCCCCTCGCGCGCCCGGCACTCAAGCACTGAACGAATCTGCAGACGGGTAAAGCCTGCCGCGATGACCGCATCGGCATCGGCCTCATCCATCATCTTATCCTTGGAAACGATCAGCGCGCCCGTTTCCGGATGCACAACATCGTCAACCGGATAGCGGCCGATCAAACGCTCATGGAACGGCTCAATGGTCTGGTTTCCTTCCTTGATATCCTCGACCCAAATGCCCTTTACCGCCCCGCAATCAATCTCCCGAATAATGACTTCCTGTGAAACATCCACCAGACGCCGGGTCAGGTAACCCGAGTCCGCCGTACGCAGCGCCGTATCGGCCAAGCCCTTCCGCGCGCCGCGCGCCGAAATGAAGTATTCCAACACGGACAACCCCTCACGGAAATTTGACTTGATCGGGATCTCGATCGTCTTGCCCGAGGTAGACGCCATCAGGCCACGCATACCGGCCAGCTGACGAATCTGATTGATACTGCCGCGCGCGCCCGAATCCGCCATCATATGGATGGGGTTATACCGAAGTTCCTTCATATTTTGCTGCAGCAGGCCGGTTACCTCTTTGGTGGTGTCCTCCCACTCGCGGACGACCAGTCGATAACGTTCGTCGTCAGTAATAAATCCGCGCTTATATTTTTTATCGATCTGTGCAACCTTTTTCTCGGTTTCATGGATGAAAACCGGCTTTTGGTCGGGCACCAGCATATCCGCGACCGCAACTGTCAGCGCGCCCTTGGTAGAATATTTATAGCCCATGCCCTTGATCGCATCCAACACCTCGGCGGTCCTGTTAAAACCGTGCTTCTGGATGCAGCGGTCAATGATCTTGCCCAGTTCCTTCTTGCCGCAGGTAAACATAATCTCCAGGTCGATCGCATGCGCATCGTCGCGCTCGACAAAACCCAGATCCTGCGGGATCCGCTCATTAAAGATCAGACGGCCGGGGGTCGCGTCCACAACCCGCGTCACATGTTCCCCCTGGTAGACGCCGTTCATCCGCACCCGGATCGGCGCATGGATGCCGACGATCCCCTGGTCATAAGCCATCAGCGCCTCGTCAACCGATGCAAAGACTTTCCCCGCGCCAGGCTCCTTCTCATTGTCAATTGTCAAATAGTAGGATCCCAGCACCATGTCCTGTGACGGCACAGTTACCGGCTTACCGTCCTGGGGCTTCAGCAGATTGTTGGCCGACAGCATCAGCAAGCGCGCCTCCGCCTGCGCCTCCGCAGACAGCGGCACATGCACCGCCATCTGATCGCCGTCAAAGTCAGCATTGAATGCGGTACACACCAACGGGTGCAGCCGGATGGCACGGCCCTCAACCAATTTGGGCTCAAAAGCCTGAATCCCCAGGCGATGCAGCGTCGGCGCGCGGTTCAGCATCACCGGATGGCCCTTAATGATCTCTTCCAGCACATCCCAAACCTCGGTCTTGGCGCGCTCCACCATTTTTTTCGCACTCTTGATATTAGAAGCCGCGCCATCCTCGACCAGACGTTTCATGACAAAGGGCTTAAACAGCTCAAGCGCCATCTCCTTGGGCAGGCCGCACTGATAGATTTTCAGGTCAGGACCGACGACAATTACCGAACGTCCCGAGTAGTCGACACGCTTGCCCAGCAGGTTCTGGCGGAAACGGCCCTGTTTGCCCTTCAGCATGTCAGACAGGCTCTTGAGCGCACGGTTGTTCGGCCCGGTAACCGGGCGGCCGCGGCGGCCATTGTCGATCAGGGCGTCAACCGCCTCCTGCAGCATACGTTTCTCATTGCGTACAATAATATCGGGCGCGCCCAGCTCCAGCAGACGCTTAAGGCGGTTGTTCCGGTTGATGACCCGGCGGTAGAGATCGTTCAGGTCGCTGGTGGCAAAACGGCCGCCGTCCAGCTGAACCATCGGACGAATCTCAGGCGGAATGACCGGGACTGCATCCATGATCATCCACTCAGGCTTATTGCCCGACAGGCGGAAGGACTCGACCACCTCCAGGCGCTTGATAATGCGCATGCGCTTCTGTCCGGTTGCTGCGCGCAGCTCGGTGCGCAGCTCATTGGACAGCTTTTCCAAGTCGAGCTCGTGTAGCAGCTCCTTGATAGACTCGGCGCCCATGCCGGCCTTAAAATCATCCTCGTACTTTTCGAGCATGTCACGATACTCGGTTTCCGTCAGGATCTGCTTTTTAACCAGCGGCGTGTCGCCCGGGTCAATTACAATATAGTTTGCAAAATACAGCACGCGCTCAAGCAGGCGCGGGCTCATATCCAGAATCAGGCCCATGCGCGACGGAATACCCTTAAAATACCAGATGTGGGACACCGGCGCGGCAAGCTCAATATGGCCCATACGTTCACGGCGGACCTTGGCACGGGTGACCTCAACGCCGCACTTATCGCAGATTTTGCCCTTATAACGGACTTTTTTATATTTGCCGCAGTGGCACTCCCAATCCTTCTGGGGCCCGAAAATGCGCTCACAGAACAGGCCGTCCTTTTCGGGCTTGAGCGTGCGGTAATTGATGGTTTCCGGCTTTTTAACCTCACCATAGGACCACTCCCGGATGAGCTCGGGCGAGGCAAGGCCAATTTTGATTGCATTGAACGTGTTATAGCTCATTCGATACACCTCTCCAGTCTGACACGGAATCTTTCCCGCGCGCCGTGTCATGGGTACGCGCGTCTGTGATCACCTGCGCAGCATCGGAATCTTGCGTGGAAAGCGCCGAGCCCTCCAACGCCCTTTTCCACTGCGGCAGGGACAACGGAACCAGCCCTATCAGAAAGCGCTCCGTCCTTTCAGGGCCGCCATGCTGCGGCAGCCCGCTCCTAGCCGAACGGATTGCCGCTTATTCCAAATCGAAATCCCCGTCGCCATAGTTATCTTCGTTCGCGAAATCATCATCCTCGCCAAAG
>CANPPM010000106.1 GCA_947575935.1 uncultured Butyricicoccus sp.
GCGGAGGTCTTTCCGCGAAGAAAAGAGGTTTCCTATGAAATTTTCCTGTGACAAAGATTTGCTGAACAACCTGATTATGATGGCTTCCCGTGCAGTCGCAGTAAAGGCTGCTAACCCTTTGCTCGACGGAATCCTGATCAAAGCATCGGTTGATGGGTTAACCTTTACCGGATATAACCTATCAATGGCAATCAGAACGTCAACTACAGAAGCCGACACAATTGAAGAGGGATGCATTGTACTCAACGCCCGCTTGTTCGGCGATATCGTTCGCAAACTGCCCTCGGACATCGTCTACCTGGAATGCGACAGCGAACTTCGGACAACGATCAAATGCGGACGAGCCGTATTTAATCTCATTGCGAACCCCGCAGATGACTACCCCGCCCTTCCGGAGGTTGAAAAAAACCGAGAGATCCAAATCCCTTCCACCATTCTGAAATCTATGATTGCGCAAACTATTTTTGCAGTTTCCGACAACGAATCCAAGCCGATCCATACAGGATGCTTGTTTGAAACAGAAGGATCCCGGCTGCATGTCGTCGCAGTAGACGGTTATCGTTTGTCTGTCCGCCGGGAAGAGCTGCCCGAAACGCCGGAAGAGGATTTCCACTTTGTAGTACCTGGATCTTCCCTTCGTGAAGTAGAGCGCGTCCTAGGGGATGAAGACGAGCTGATTTCGATCTTCCCAGACAGCAAACATATTTTATTCTCGATCGGGGAAACGACCATGATCTCCCGGCTGATCGATGGCGAATTTCTAAACTACCGTGCCGCAATCCCGAATAGCTTTGAACATGTGGTCACAGCCAACCGCATGGATTTGATCACCTGTGTCGAACGGGTTTCACTGATTGTTTCGGAAAAACTGAAAAATCCGGTACGCATGTCGTTTGACGGTAGTACCGTAAAAATGAGCTGTATCACTGCAATTGGAAAGAGCTACGACGAATGTCAGGTTGAGGGTGAAATTGACGGTTTAGAAATTGGGTTTAACAACCGTTATCTATTAGAGGCATTTCGCGCAGTTTCTGACGATACGCTTGTGCTTTCGCTAAAAGGGGCGCTGAATCCTATGGTAATCACCCCGGCTGAAGGAGACCGGTATACCTATTTAGTACTTCCCGTGAGGTTAAAAGCCAATGAATAACGTAGAGATCAAGGGGGAATTCATCCGTTTGGATGCGCTTTTAAAGTTTGCATCGCTGGCGTCTTCAGGCGGTGAAGCCAAGCTGCGTATCGCCGCGGGAGAGATTCTGGTAAACGGCGTCCCCTGTACCCAACGCGGAAAAAAGTGCCGTGACGGCGATATCATCTGTGTGGATGGACAGGAAATACAGATCAAATGCAGCTAAATCAGATTATTTTAGAGAATTTTCGTAATTATACGGATACACGGTTCGACTTTGACCCATCTGTTAACCTGATCTGCGGGGAGAATGCGCAGGGAAAAACCAATTTGTTGGAGGCCTGCGCGCTGCTGTCGACTATGCGCCTGTTTCGGACCGGGCAGAAGAAAGAAGGGCTTGCTTTCGGTGCGGCCAGCGGAAGGGTCTGCGGCGCCTTTGAGGCGGAACGGCAGCCCTTTACGCTGGAAGTGCGCCTGCATGCGTCCAGGGCAATGGAGGTTTACCGCTCCGGCGCCCGCCTACGCAGGCAGAGCGAGGGACAGGGCCTGCTGAAAACGGTGTTGTTCTGTCCGGATGACTTATATTTGATTCGTGCAGGGGCGGTTTACCGGAGGAGGTTTCTGGACACCGCCCTTTGCCAGCTGCGCCCAAATTACGGGCGGTATTTGGAGGAATACAACCGCGTATTGGAGCACAAAACCCGGATCCTGCGCGATAGTGAGGAACGTCCCGACCTGTTGGCCTTGTATGATGATTTTTCGCTTCGTCTGGCGCGGCTTGGGGCTAGCCTGGTGCGTTACCGGGCCCGTTATCTTCGAAAATTGGGCCAGACTGCCGCGCAGCTGCATCGAGAGATCGCGCCGGAGGAAGAGCTGACAATGCAGTATGCAACAATTCCTCCCGATCCTTTTGGAACAGCGGCGGAAATTGAGGCTGCGCTTCAGGAGCACCTGTTTTCTCACAAGAAGGCTGAGATTGCCTCCCGCACCTGTCTTTCAGGGTGTCATAAAGATGATATTTTAATTTCCATTGACGGGATGCCGGCCGCCAAATATGGCTCACAGGGGCAGGTACGCACGTGCGCGCTGGTACTCAAACTGTCCGAGCGTGAGCTGATGCATGAAGACTGCGGGGAATATCCGGTGCTTTTGCTTGACGATGTGCTGAGCGAGCTGGACAAACGCCGTCAGGACTTTGTGCTAAACCGTATTCACGCAGGCCAAGTATTGATTACCTGCTGTGAGGAGAGTGCTGCTGCAGAGCTGTCTGCGGGAGCGGTTTTTCATATCAAAAACGGGAGTATACGAGAATCTTTGCAAAACCGATAGAAAATATGCGAAAATCGTGAAAGAAATTTCCGAAATTTCGGAAAATTTGTGCATTTTTTTACTCTTTTTCAACAGACAAAAGCCGAAAAATTTGGTATAATAGGATAGAACAGGTCTGAATTGAAAGGGGCGGCAGAGGCAGTATGTATGTGCATATCGGACAGGACTTCATCATACCGACACGAAGCATTCTCTGCATTTTCGACATGGATACGGCAACTTGGTCCAAGCACACGCGGGCGCTGGTCCAGCGTCTGGCAAAAGAGGGGCGCACGGTCGAGCTGTTCGACGACCTGCCGCGTGCGGGTATACTGTGCTCGGGCCAGTTGGGCGAGCACTTATACTTGTCCGGGTTGTCTGCCGCTACCCTGCAGAGGCGTGCCGAACTGGGCGCCGGCGGGCTTTCCGGGTAACGGGACGGCTGTGCCGGGAAGGAGCCCTGCGCGCCTGTTGTGCGGTCTTTGGCGGCCGCCGGCGCTTTGGCTTGGTGTCCCTTTCAGCTGCCGGGCCGGCATACAGCCGCAGGGCTGCAGCGGCCGAGAGCCTTTCACGGCAAACGGATTTTTTCGTGGAAGGAAGCGTCAGTTAGGAGAGATGTTATGAGTATGAGTGAAGAAGTTTTGGATTTAAAGGTTACTGAGACCTATGATGAAAGTCAGATCCAGGTTCTGGAGGGGCTGGAGGCGGTTCGGAAACGTCCCGGTATGTATATTGGTTCGACCTCTGCACAGGGTCTCCACCATTTGGTATATGAGATTGTCGACAACTCTATCGATGAAGCGCTTGCAGGATACTGCAGCCATATCGAAGTAACCATTGAAAAAGATAATATCGTCACCGTTGCCGATAACGGCCGCGGCATACCAACCGGTATCCATCCGCAAATGGGGATTCCGACGCTGGAGGTTGTTCTGACCGTGCTGCATGCGGGCGGCAAATTCGGCGGGGACGGTTACAAGGTTTCCGGCGGCCTGCACGGCGTCGGCTCTTCCGTGGTAAACGCGCTGTCTGTCTGGATGGAAGCCGAAGTCAGGGATGGGACCCAAAAGCATCTCATGCGCTTTGAACGCGGGAAGACTGTACAACAAATCTCTGCTGTGCCCTTTGAGAGCGAAACCGGGACGACCATTCGCTTTTTGGCGGATCCTGAAATTTTTGAAACCACGGAATATGACTATGAGGTACTGCATAAGCGCCTTCGTGAACAGGCGTTTCTGAATGCGGGCGTGCGCATCACATTGACTGATGCAAGGCCCGGGCAGGAAGCCTCTGAAACCATGTGTTATGAGGGCGGGATCCGCTCCTTTGTAGAACATCTGAATACGAATAAAACGCCGCTTCATCCCGAAGTGATCTATATTGAGGGCAGCCGTGACAATTCGATGGCAGAAGTTGCCATGCAGTATACCGATGTATACAATACCATGCTGATTTCCTTTGCCAATAACATCAACACCACCGAGGGCGGCATGCACGAGACCGGCTTTAAATCGGCGCTGACCAAGGTGATCAATGATTACGGCAGAAAATATAATCTCATTAAGGAAAATGACGCGAACCTGATGGGGGAGGACGCCCGCGAGGGGCTGACCGCAATTATATCGGTCAAACTGCAGGAGGCACAGTTTGAGGGACAGACCAAGACCAAACTGGGCAATTCGGATATGCGGACGCTCGTGGAATCCATGTTAACCGAAAAGCTGAGCACTTTTTTTGAAGAGAATCCGGCGACTGCACGAGCGATTATTGAAAAGGCAATCGGCGCGAGCCGCGCCCGCGAGGCGGCGCGCAAAGCCCGTGAGCTGACGCGGAGAAAGTCGGCGCTGGACGGTGCGACCTTGCCGGGCAAACTGCGCGACTGCAATGAACGTGACGCCGCCCTAACAGAGATTTATATCGTGGAGGGCGATTCTGCGGGCGGTTCAGCTACGCAGGGACGCGACAGCCGTTTCCAGGCAATTCTGCCGCTGTGGGGCAAGATGCTGAATGTGGAAAAGGCGCGTGCCGATAAGGTGTATGGGAATGATAAGCTGTCACCGGTCATTATGGCGCTGGGCGCTGGAATTGGCGAGGATTTCGACGTTTCAAAGCTTAGATACCATAAAGTGATTATCATGGCGGATGCCGATGTTGATGGCGCGCATATCCGGACGCTGCTGCTGACCTTCTTTTTCCGGTTTATGCGCCCATTGATTGACGGGGGGTATGTCTATGCGGCAGTGCCGCCGCTTTATAAACTGACACGCGGCAAAACCACACGGGTTGCCTATGACGATCCAGAGCGGGATAAGATTTCGGCAGAAATGCGGGGGGACAATCCGAATGCAAAGATTGACATCAGCCGTTTTAAGGGCCTTGGCGAGATGAATCCGCATGAATTGTGGGAAACGACAATGGATCCGGAAACGCGGACGCTTAAACGGATCACATTGGAGGATGCTGCGCGTGCGGATGAGATTTTTACCATTCTGATGGGGGAAAAGGTCGAACCCCGCCGGGAATATATTGAAAAGAACGCAAAATATGCAAAGAATCTCGACTTCTGACAGATGTGAAGGAAGAGAATCTGATATCTCCCGCAGGAGATGAGAACGTCTGCCGCGCAACGGAATTCTGACGGGCCATAAGGCGGCGGTTTTTGGGGGCATATTGGTCTGCTGGACGGCCGGGCAGAATGTGGCGCAGTTGGTCTGTGCGTCCGCCTATCCGGCGGGGATAAACGTTTCTCTTTGCGTTGTGCCGAATGCTTCAGGCTGAAATGGGAGGAGAGGGAATTTGGCTAAAGACTATAAACCGGAAGATATTATGTACCCGGATCAGCATATTATTTCTTCGGAGCTGGTTGGGGAAATGAAGGAATCCTACATCGAATACGCAATGAGCGTAATCGTCGGGCGTGCTTTGCCCGATGTACGCGACGGGCTGAAGCCGGTGCACCGGCGGATCCTGTATTCGATGTACGAAAATGGGCTGACCTCGGACAAGCCGTTTAAAAAGTCTGCAACCTGTGTCGGCGATGTACTCGGCAAATATCATCCGCATGGCGACGCTTCGGTATATGACGCGTTGGTACGGCTTGCACAGGATTTTTCGATGCGGTATCCGTTGATTGACGGACATGGCAACTTTGGTTCGGTTGATGGGGATCCTCCTGCTGCTTACCGTTATACCGAAGCACGGCTGCATAAGATGTCCAATGAAATGCTGCGTGAGATCGAAAAGGATACGGTGGATTGGGATCCAAACTTTGATGAAAGCCTAAAGGAGCCCCGCGTGCTGCCTTCCCGCTTTCCAAATCTGCTGGTAAACGGTTCATCCGGCATCGCAGTCGGTATGGCAACCAATATCCCGCCGCATAACCTGACAGAGGTAATCAACGCCTGTGTCTGTGTGCTTGAAAATGCAGAGGCCGATCTCAACGATCTGATGGAATATATCAAGGGCCCTGATTTTCCGACGCGCGGTATTATCATGGGCTATGCAGGCATTCGCGCGGCGTATGCGACCGGAAAAGGGCGGATTACCGTCCGTGCGCGGACCGAATTTGAGGAATTTGGTCAGAACCGGACGCGTATCATTGTAACCGAGCTGCCGTATCAGGTGAATAAACGGTTGCTGATCGAAAATATTGCCGATCAGGTGCGGGAAAAACGGCTGGACGGGATTTCCGGCCTGCGGGATGAATCCGACCGAAACGGTATGCGTATCGTCATTGAATTGAAGCGGGAGGCCAATTCCCAGGTAGTTCTTAACCGCCTGTTTGCGCAGACCCAGCTGCAGACAACGTTTGCAATCAATATGCTTGCGCTGGTCAACAATCAGTCGCAGCCACGCATTTTGTCGCTTCGAGAGGTGATTGACGAGTATCTAGAGCACCAGGTGCACGTCCTGGAGCGCCGTACCCGTTATGACCTTAAGAAGGCGCAGGAGCGTGCGCATCTGCTGGAAGGTCTGTTGATTGCGCAGGATCATATCGACGAAGTCGTACGCATTATTCGCGAAAGCTATGACAATGCGAAGGAGAACCTGAAAACCCGGTTTGGCTTGGACGATGTGCAGGCGCAGGCAATCCTGGAGATGCAGCTGCGCCGCCTGCAGGGGCTCGAACGTGAAAAACTGTTGGCTGAATATCAGGAGCTGGAAGAAAAGATTCAATATTTCCTCTCTCTGCTTGAGGATCATGAAAAGCTGCTCGGCGTGCTCCGGGAAGAACTGATTCAAATTCGTGACCGGTTTGGGGACGAACGTGTTACCGAAATTCAAATGGTCGCCGATGAAATCGATATTGAAGATCTGATTGCCGAGCAGGAATGTGTGTATACGCTGACCCATTTTGGTTATATCAAGCGCTCCCCAACGGCCACTTATCGGGCGCAGCGCCGCGGCGGACGCGGGGTCAGCGCCATGAGCCATCGTGAAGAGGATTTTACCAAAAACCTCTTTACTGCCTCTACCCATGACCATATCCTGTTCTTTACCAATAAGGGCAAGGTCTATAAGATGAAAGGCTATCAGATTCAGGAGAGCAGCCGTACCGCCAAGGGACAGAATATCGTCAATTTGCTTGAGGTAGAAAGCGACGAGAAGATTACGGCAATGTTCCCCATCCGGGAGTTTGAAGAAGATAAATATATGGTCTTTGTCACCCGACAGGGCACAGTGAAGCGTATTATGCTGCGCGAGCTGCAGAATATTCGGAGGGTAGGCCTGCGGGCGCTGAACCTGACGGAAGGCGATGAATTGGTCGATGTCCGCCTGACTGACGGTGCAGAAAAAATCCTGATTGCAACCCACGACGGCCGGGCGATTACCTTTGATGAGAATGAGGTACGCGCGATGGGGCGCACGGCGGTTGGTGTACGCGGTATTCGGCTCAATGAGGGGGATTATGTCATCGGCGCCGGTCGTGCGCGCGCAGGCGCACAAGTGCTTTCCATCACCGAGAATGGTTATGGAAAACGTACGCCGGTTGAAGAATTCAGCGTCCATCACCGCGGCGGCGGCGGTATTATGCTGCACCAGCTGACCGAGAAAACGGGCGCAGTCGCTGGCATTGCGGTTGTCGATGCAGAAGATGATATTATGATCATCACGGACGGCGGTATTATTATCCGGACGGCGGTCGGTGACATCCGTGAGTGTGGCCGTTCTTCGCAGGGGGTTATTGTCATGCGAACCGGTGAAGACGTCAGGGTTATTTCAATTACCCGCACCGATAAAGAGGAGACCGAGGAAGCTGCAGAGACGGCGGAAGCGGGTGTCCCCATGGAAGCACCACAGGAGGAAGTTCCCAGCGCCTGATTCAGAGGCCCCTGGAAACGGTGGAATCTATTTTGTAAAGCGGAGAAAAGGGCGGCACATTGCCGCCTTTTTTGCTATCACAGCAGATTCATGACAGCAGGGACTGCCGCAGGGGGATGTGAACGCTGCTGCGGGAAAATTCCCTTTCCGCTGCAGTCTGTAGAGATCTAGGACGGAGCGAAATTATCTGTATCAGGGGGATGGGCGGGCAGCGGAGGCCTGAAAGATGTCCCCGGACTCTTCGGATCATGCTGGGGATTTGATGAGCTGCAGTCCGTCCAGATAGGGCTGAGAACTGATTTTTTTCGAAAGGGCGCCGGGTCGCCCGGCGAAGAAATCTGTGCGCAGGCGGCCGGCTTTTCTGTGATTAAATTTGATGAAATACATCCATGATTGAATACAAAAAGGAAATATAACTATGAAAAGAGTAACGATTTATACCGATGGCGCGTGTTCGGGTAATCCGGGTCCGGGCGGCTGGGGTGCAATCCTGCAGTATGGCGGACATGAAAAGGAGCTTTCCGGCGGCGACCCGATGACCACAAATAATAAGATGGAGCTGACTGGCGTCATTTCTGCATTGGAGGCGCTGCGCGAGCCCTGCCAGGTCGATCTGTATTCTGATTCCAAGTATGTGATTGACGGCATTACCAAGGGATGGGCCAAAGGATGGCGCGCGCGCGGCTGGGTGAAATCAGATAAAACGCCTGCCAAAAACCCGGAATTGTGGGGAAGGCTTCTCGATCTGCTGGATATCCACCAGGTAACCCTGCATTGGGTTAAGGGACATGCTGAAAATCCCTATAATAACCGTTGTGATGCGCTGGCAGTTGCCGAATGGAAGCGTTTCAAATGACGGCTGAGCGTTTGCCGAACGGCTTAAAGCTATTGCAGAGTGAGGCCTATCAAAAGCTGGGACAGGATTCTGTGCTGTTGGCAGCCTTTGCCGTGCCGCGCCGTTTTTCACGTGTGCTGGATCTGGGCTGTGGGACGGGCGCATTGGCGCTTTCGCTTTACCGGCCGGATTTGAAGCTGTCCGGTTTGGACTTGCAGGAGGGCGCAGTTGACCTCTTTCGGCAATCAGCTGCGCTGAATGGGGTGGAAATTGACGCGCGAGTAGGCGATCTGCGGGATATTCGATCAATTTATTCGCATGGAAGTTTTGATTATGCGGTATGTAATCCGCCGTATTTTTCGGCGGGCTGTGGGAAGATCTCCCCTGCGGCAGCCCGCGCAGCAGCTCGGACCGATGCAGAGGCAACCATTGAGGAGGTGGCTGTCGCGCTGTCCTTTGTTCTGCACGATGGAGGTAAATG
>CANPPM010000107.1 GCA_947575935.1 uncultured Butyricicoccus sp.
TTTTATTTTCTTTGATTGTTATTTTCTTCATAATGATATTCTCTATCGACGTTCCTTTTTTGTCACTATCATTTCTATGCCGAAATCCCCGGCGGATCGCACTCTTTCGCGGCCGGCCGTTATTCGCCGGTTTCATGTTCCCCGGCGGTCTCCCGCAGGGGCAGCGCCGCGTTCAGGAAGATGCCTGCAAGCGCGG
This sequence comes from uncultured Butyricicoccus sp., assembly GCA_947575935.1. Lineage (GTDB taxonomy): Bacteria > Bacillota > Clostridia > Oscillospirales > Butyricicoccaceae > QXXE01. The sequence continues at coordinate 197 of CANPPM010000107.1, forward strand.
CAATGGCAAGCCCGGACAGCTTTACAGTCGTGCCGGAGACGGTGAATTGGATCCCATCGATGCTATTAAACCCGAACGCGCTGACCAGGATTACCGCCGCAATTAGCAGATTGCGTGAACGGGAAAAATCGACTTTGCTTTCCACCAGATTCCGCAGCCCCACCGCCGAGATCATCCCGTACAGCACAAAGGAAATCCCGCCGATAATCGCGCTCGGCACCGTTTGGATCAGCGCTGCAAACTTAGGACAAAACGACAACAGGATCGCGAAGTACGCCGCCAGCCGGACAACGCGCGGATCATAAACACCGGTCAGCGCCAGTACCCCCGTATTTTCACCATAGGTTGTATTCGCCGGGCCGCCGAACAGGGCCGACAGGCTGGTCGCCAGGCCGTCCCCCAGCATCGTGCGGTGAAACCCCGGATCCTCCACATAGTTGACGCCGGTTGTCGCCGAAATCGCACAGATATCGCCAATATGTTCCATCATGGTTGCCAGCGCGATGGGCATAATTGTGATCACTGCGGAGATATCAAATTTTGCAAAGGCAGCAGGATGGATGGCAATCCCCAGCAGGCTGGCCTCCCGCACTGCCGTAAAATCGACAGCGCCCATCAGAACGGCCGCCGCATAGCTCACCAGAATCGCCAGAAGAATGGGGACCAGCCGTACGATCCCCCTGCCCCATATAAAAAAAACCAACACCGCCGCCAGAGAAATAAGCGCCAGCGGCCAGTCGGTCGCACAGTTTCCGATCGCGCTCGGCGCAAGGATCAGGCCGATGGCGATAATGATCGGACCGGTAACAACGGGCGGGAAAAAGCGCATCACCTTTTCCGACCCGAAAAATTTCATCAGCGCCGCCATCACCAGATACAGCAGCCCTGCGAAAACGACGCCGCCGCAGGCATAGGGCAGCATTTCCGTGTTGGGGCGGCCGTCCAACATGGGGGCGACGATCTGATAGCCGCCGAGAAACGCAAAGGAAGAACCCAGACACGCCGGCACTTTTCCGCGCGTCAGGAAATGAAACAGCAGCGTCCCGACCCCGGCCATCAACAGGGTTGTCCCGACATCAAGACCGGTCAGCAGCGGCACAAGAACGGTCGCACCGAACATCGCGAAGGTATGCTGCACGCCCAACAGAATCATTTTGGGCAGGCCCAGCTCCATCGCATCATAAATCCCCCTGTGATCCAAAATATCTTTTCGCATAAAAAAATCCCCCTCTGTGTATTATAAGGCTTGTTTTTATTATAACACAGGAGCTTCCAAAATCAAACAATCTTCAAACATTTTTTTCCGGAACAGAGGGCGGCGGCATGGCCGTTCCGTCCGCCGCCCTCTGGGCGTTTACCCAAGTTTATGCCGGATCCGGTCGCGCTCTTCCGCACGCTTGGCGTTGCTCCAGCGGTCCAGTGAACCAACCAAATAGCCTGTGATCCGCCGGATGCGCTCAAAGGGGACCCCCTCGCCAGCGCGCTGCTCCTGTACCTGCTTCATGACCTTCCCTCCCTTCCATCGGAAGCGCCGCCGGGACAGCCCTTCCCTGGTTTCTGTGTTTATTTTAGCAGTCTGCCTGTCCCGTAAATGGGACTTGACAAGCCTTTCTTAAAATTTTTGCGAAATCCCGCTTACCGCTCCCGCACCCGGTACAAATTTGTCCAGGCTGCGCTGCAGCCATCCTCGACAGCGCGTTTTTCAGCGCCGTTAAAATTTACACACGGGGTACGCAAAGCTGTTGACCAAATGGAAAATATCATGTAAAATTAAAAGGGATGCTCCGTGCCCGGGGCGCCCCTGGAAAAGGAGCATTGTTTATGACCGATCTGATTCTGACGGCAGTCCTGCTCGTATTGGTGGGATTTGCGGTGCGTGCATGGCGGCGGCAAGGCTGCGGCGGCTGTTCCGGCTGCCCGCATGCGGCGGAATGCCGGTCATCACATAGGGAGGAAGAACCATGAAAAAAGCATTGATCACCGGCGCTTCCTCAGGTATGGGGCGCGATATGGCACGCGTGCTTGCCGGGTACGGCTATGAGCTGATTCTGGTCGCCCGCCGCGAGGAGCGGCTGCACGCCCTGGCGAAGGAGCTTGCCGTACCCTGTACGGTGCTGGCAGCCGACCTTTCCGATCTGCAGGAGTGTAAGCTTGTCTATCAGGCAGCGCGCTGCGAGGAACTGGAGATCGTGGTAAATAATGCAGGTTTTGGCTTGTTCGGCGCGTTTACCGAGACCGGGTTGGAGGCTGAACTGCGCATGATCCGGACCAACATTATGGCGGTGCATGTGCTGACCAAGCTCTTCCTGCGCGATTTCCGCGCCCAGGACCATGGATATATCCTGAACGTCGCATCATCCGCCGGCTTTATGGCGGGCGGACCGCTGATGTCGACCTATTATGCGACCAAGAGCTATGTCCTGCGCCTGACGCAGGCGGTCCGTGAGGAACTGCGGCACGAAGGTAGCGCAGTCTGCGTCTGCGTGCTCTGCCCCGGCCCCGTCGATACCGAATTTAACCGAGTCGCCGATGTGCGCTTTGCCCTGCCCGGCCTGCGCAGCGAATCTGTGGCGCAGTATGCCATCCGCGGGATGCTGTCCGGCCGCGGCATCTTGGTGCCCGGCGCGGCGATGAAGCTTTCACTTGCGGCAAAGCACCTGATCCCGGAAACGCTTCTGACCCGGATCACCTATCATTTCCAGCGCCGCAAGCTGGACAGCGATTCCCCCGCCTCCGGACGCGCCCCCACACATCGGGGCGTTCGGGATCCTCGGACGCACTGAGAAAGGATGTTGTTTGATGAGTGAGAGACCAAGAAAACAGCCCAAAAAGCTGACCGCACGCCGCGTCCTTTTTCAATGGCGGTTCCCGGTGATCATCGTATTGTTTTTGATTGCGCTGTGCTGCGTCCCGGTCGGGCTGCTGACACACCACTTTTCCAAACCCAAAGAGCCAGAACCACCGACAACCGCCGATCTGTACCAGCAGGCAGTCTATGACACCCTAATCGCCGAATCCTACGAACTGCCGCAAAATATGTCGCCCGCAAAGCCGCTGGTGACCCTCGATCCGGACAGCACCGGCGTCGAACACGACGACAACGGCCGCGTGCTGCTCTGTACCTGGCACCGCAGCCCCGAGGTCTATCCGACCGGCACAGACGTGACGCTGAATTATGGCAATATTACCGCCTATTCGCTGAAGGAACTGACCGCCTGGTATTCCAACCCCGATCACCAGGAGGAGTTCCTGCCGGACAATGTCGACCAGCGCCTGCAGCAGCTCTTTGGCCTTCCGCCACTCAGCGCAGACACTTCGAAAAACACCCATTTCACCATCTTTTGGGTGAACCCCGAAAGTGTTGTCCGCCCGGCGTATTCCTCCGACGTAATGAGTACGAATATGACCAACAGCCTGCTCACGCAGCCTGACGATCCGTTTTCCATCTGGTTTGGCTCGACTGCACTGTATTATTACACCACGGTGAACCAGGCTTGGACCCGTTTGGGATATACTTACGATTGGTATCCATATCCAGAGGATGAAAAGGAGTCGCCCGAGGTCCGGGCCGCCCGCCATTTCGGGCTCACCGAGTTTCTTGTCAATAACGAACAGTCGATCCATGTGGTCAGCACCACCACCACCAGCGCATTTCTGCAGCAGCTTGCAACTGATGCCTCGGCCTACGCTGCCACAGACACCGGAGATAAAAACAAAGAAGGTGAGGATTCCGGCACAGACGCCAAACAAGACGCAAAGCCGTAATCGTCGGGTTTCTTCCATCCGAAAGGCCCTCCCCTGCCGTCATTTTCCGGACAGGAAGCAGCCGTGCGCGGTCAGGCCGTCCATTTTCTCAAATACACAGCTTTCGGGCGCGGCGCCAGCCGCGCCTTTCTTTTGCTTCCGGCAGGCCATGCAGCCGCCGCCCTAAGCAGATGTGCGAACATCCCTAAAACAAGCTCTGGTATTTTCCAGGAACTTCTGGTATAATATGTTCGGAAGCCCGCAAACGCTGTCTGACCGGTTTGCTCTCCGCAGGACAGGGTCAGCATTTCTCGGGTTGACGAACAGGTATTGTGACAATGGGAAATGCGGTGCGCGGAAAGGGGAGGATCGCCTTGCGGGAGGAATATCCTATGATAGAAAAAATGATCCATGGATCGGGGAACGGGAAACAGTTTGCGGCCCAGCAGCTGCTGGAGCTGATGGATGAAATGCCGGGCGGCTTCTTTATCTATCGGGCCGATGGAAAAGAGGAGCTGCTGTACGCCAATGCAGCGATGCTGCGCCTTTTTGGCTGTACAGATTTTACCGAACTCTGCGCGCTGACTGGCGGAACCTTCCGCGGGCTCGTCCATCCGGATGACCTGGAGACGGTCGAGGAAAGCATCTGTATTCAGATTGCAAACAGCCGGTACGATTTGGATTACGTTGAATACCGTATCATCCGAAAAGACGGCAGCGTCCGCTGGGTGGAGGACCATGGCCACTTCGTCCAAAGCGAAGGGCTGGGCAATATCTTCTATGTGTTTATTTCGGATGCAACCGAAAAAAAAGAACGCCAAATGGCCGAACGAGAGGCGCTGCTTTCCGAAAACGTCCGCAAAGAGCAGCGGCTTCTAGCCTCTGACAGGGAGTCCAGCCGCCGCCGGGAACTGATCGAGGGGCTCAGCATCGATTACGAATCCATCTTTTACGCGGACCTGCCGCGCAACCGTATCCACGCCTACCGCCTCAGCCGGCAGGCCGGCGTACTGTTCGTAAATGACCCGCCTTCCCGGGATTACAGCGGTTTTGTGGAAGAATATATTGCGCGCTGGGTGTATCCGGAAGATCAGGCGCTGATCACAGATATGCTGGATCCGGCGCAGATCCGGCAGCGGCTGGCCGGCAACCGGGTACTGCATGTCAACTATCGCCTGCTGCGTGATTTCCGGATCGAATACCTGCAGCTACGCATTGTCAGCGTCGGGGAAGAGCCCGAGATTTCGCAGATTGTGATTGGCGCGCGCAGCGTGGACGAAGAGATCCGCAGCGCGCTGGAGCAAAAGGAGTTTTTGGCCGGCGCACTGGAGCAGGCCAAATCAGCGGTTGTCGCAAAAAATACATTTTTATCCAATATGTCGCACGATATGCGCACCCCGCTAAATGCCATTGCAGGCTTTACCGAGCTGGCCAAGCGCAACCTCAGCAATCCGGAAAAGGTGCTCCGATACCTGGAAATGATCGAGATTTCAGGCGGCCAGCTGCTGCGGCTGATCAGCAACGTACTTGAAATTGCGCGCATTGAATCGGGCAGCGAACTGCTTACCCGGGAGAGCTGCGACCTGCGTACCATCGCGAAACGGGTACGTGAGGCGCTGTTGCCGCAGGCGATATCCAAAAACCTAGTGCTGTCACTGCAGACCGAGGAGCTGAACCATCCGCTTGTGTACAGCGATCGGAACAAGCTGGAAGAAATCCTATATCACCTATGCAGCAACGCGGTCAAATACACCGGGTTGGGCGGCCACGTGATGATGCGTATGGCCGAGCAGGACGGCAAGCTGAAGATCGCCGTCGAGGATAACGGAATCGGTATCAGCCGCGGTTTTTTAGAACATATCTTTGAGTTTTTTGCAAGGGAGCAGAATACGACGCTCAGCGGCGTGCATGGCACCGGGCTCGGCCTGCCGATTGTCAAAAGCCTTGTGGAGCTGATGAACGGCACGATTGAGGTGAAAAGCACACCCGGCAAGGGCAGCTGCTTCACCGTACTACTGCCGCTCTGCCCGCAGTCCATGTCGCCTTTGCCGACGCCGGAAACCGCGCCGGAGGAACTGCCGCCGGCCGAACGCAGGATTCTGGTCGTCGAGGATAACGAGCTCAATCTGGAAATCACCATGGAGCTGCTCCACGACGCCGGCTTTGCCGTCGAAGCGGCGGCCGACGGCAGTATTGCAGTGGAGCGGATCCGCAGCGCCAGGCCGGGCGAGTATGCGCTGATTTTGATGGATATTCAGATGCCGGTAATGGACGGCTGCAGTGCGGCGCGGGCCATCCGCAGGCTGCCGGACCCGCGTTTGGCTTCCATCCCAATCGTCGCATTGTCTGCCAATGCGTTTGAGGAGGATAAAAAGCGCGCCTTAGAGAGCGGAATGAATGCCCACATGTCCAAACCGGTTGACATCGGCCCTCTACTAGATTTAATTTCCAGTTTAATTCCCTGACCCGGTTTCAGATGCGGTAAGAAGCCGCTCCCCTGCCTGAAAACAGGCAAAAACCGCTGGCAAAATCCGCCAGCGGTTTTTGATTCGCACATCTGTGTACGCTCTATTGAGAAGAACGGAGAAAAGGGGGAAAAACTTCGCGCTCTGTTGTTGTTTGACTGCCGGCCCATATTGACGTAAGGGGTGTTCCTGCCGAACGCCGAACCGACAGATTTTGAAAGGGAGTAAGTATGAAAAAGGGTTTTTCCTTATTCCTGTGCCCTGCATTTATATTACTACTTTGCTGTGTCAAAAGTTTGTCGAACCATTGAACAGAAATTCAAAAAATAGTAACTGTTTTGTGAACAAGCGCGACAGATGTGCGGTAAGCCGCCGCCCCCTCTGTCCTAACCAATGGATGCGCGTCCACTTCCCCGTATGCCCCAAACGTACCGCCGGCCATCTATGCGATACCCGGCGGCGTCCTGATGACTTTTAAAATAGGCTTTAGAGCGTCAGGTCATTTTCCCGAATCCATCCGATCTTCCGCAGCAGCGCCCCGAAAGCCCAGCAAAGCACCCCCGGCAGTACAAAGCAGACCAGCACAAGCCCCAGCCAATCCACAAGGCTGGGGGAAATAGCTGCCGCCCCATTTTCAATCGCCTTGGCGCTTGGCGCGACCCAGCCCGACCAAATCCCGATCGGACCGACCAGGCCGCAGGTCCCCATACCCGAAGAAACCGGCGCACCGTTCATCTCCAGCCGGAAAATACAGGTAGCAATGGGCCCCGTAACGGCTGAGGCCAGGATCGCCGGTATCCAGATGCGCGGGTTTCGTACAATGTTGCCCATCTGCAGCATAGAGGTCCCCAGCCCCTGCGACACCAATCCGCCCCAGCGGTTCTCCGGAAAGGAAAGCACCGCAAAGCCAACCATATTTGCACAGCAGCCGGCAGCTGCCGCGCCGCCCGCCAGTCCGGTCAGCCCCAGCGCCGCACAGATTGCCGCAGAGGAAATAGGCAGCGTCAGCGCAATCCCTATGACAACCGACACGACAATCCCCATCAAAAACGGCTGCAGATCGGTCGCCCACATGATAATCTGTCCAACGGAAGACGCCGCCCTGCCGATTGCGGGCGCCCACCAAGCGGACAGGAGCACACCGCTGAAAATGGTAACCAGCGGCGTAACCAGGATATCGATCTGCGTCTCTTTTGAAACCATTTTTCCGAGCTCGGCCGAAACAATTGTGATGAACAGCACGGACAATGGGCCGCCCGCGCCGCCCAGCACGTTGGCCGCAAACCCCACTGCAGTCAGCGAAAACAGCACCAACGGCGGGCACTTCAGCGCATAGCCGATCGCAATTGCCATCGCAGGGCCGCTCATCGCCGAAGCCAGGCCGCCGGCTGTATACGAAATTGCATGTTCCCCCGCGCCAATCGTAGCAATCGTCTCGGTCAGGAACGGGATGCCAAACTGTGTCCCCACCGTGTCAATCATCGTACCCACCAGCAGCGAGCAAAATAACCCCTGCGCCATAGCGCCCAGCGCGTCCACCAGATAGCGCCGCACCGAAATTTCGATGTCCTTCCGTTTCAGGAATGCTTTCCACGTATTCATTGAAACCCCCAGCTTTTATATGTTTTGTCATGTGTCAAGACACATGCAGTTTTATTTTACCTGCTGGGGATCATTTGTCAATCGGCATTTTCCACAAAGCATAGCGGCGCCCGTCGGCACAGCCTGGCCGTACCGGTTGTCCTGCCGGAGGGTATCAGCCCTTGAAAGGCGAATTTCCATGCTTTTTCTGAAAATATAGTACAAAAATCCGCGTATCATAAAAGGGAATCATATGCAGGTACGCTATTTCTATTTTGCCGGGAATGTGGTATACTGGGGTCAGCTACATGCGAAGGGAGTTTTTTTAGATGCAGCTTATCATCTTTGACTTTGGAGAGGGTCTGCTGGCAGGGGCCGCTCCCCGAATGTATGGACAAGGGAGGGCTCTCAAATGAAGGTCCATTTTTTCACGCGCGCGCTGCTGTTTATCTGTACCTTGGTGCTGCTGCTTGGCGCAACTTCGTTGGATGCGCACCGTTATCCGCTGCGCGAAGCGTACGACTATCCGGTCCGCCCCGGCTCGCAGGAATGGACAGATCTGTCCAGCATACAGGACCGGCGGGACGCCTGCCGGGTGCCGCGCCGCGTACTCGACGGGCTGAGTACCCAGGCGTTGCTTGAAACCGCCGCAGATTACCCGCTGCTTGAGGAATTCCACCTCTTTACCGATCCGAATGAAGGCGCTATGCACATCCGCCGCATTTCTAACGTCTGGCGGGAGCTGCTCCGCCGGGATGACCTGCAGGCCGCGGTTGACCAATACATCCCGCTTGTCAGCGGCGATTGCGACGCTGCAATGTCCATTATCAGCATCTGCAGTCCGCAAATCGTGCTGCCCAAAAACGTCCCGCTTTGCCCAGCGCTGTCTGCAGCTGCGGAAACATAACGCCCGGGCGCGGCGATTTTAGAGATTGCCTTCATCCAAGCAATCTATGGATTTCCACGCGCATCTTCGCCGGATGCAGGGCAAAATTTGCAGACGTATTGCCGTACGTCAAAAATTTC
>CANPPM010000108.1 GCA_947575935.1 uncultured Butyricicoccus sp.
TAAAAAATTATCTGCAGACAGTTGAGCAGGAACACCATATCCACATTCCAATCATCGCAGGCGGCGGAATTGTATCGCATGAGGATATCTGTCGGATGCTTTCTTTGGGCGCATCCGGCGTACAGCTGGGTACACGGTTTGTTGTCACGGAAGAATGTGACGCTTGTCCGGCTTTTAAGCAGGCGTATTTAAATGCTCGGTCCGAGGATATCCGGATTATCAAAAGTCCGGTCGGCCTGGCAGCACGTGCCATATCCACCCCATTTTTGCAGCGCACAGAAATAGAGCGACTTTCTCCTTCCCGTTGTTATGGATGTATGGAGGCGTGCAGCCCTGCAGAAACGAAGTACTGCATTTCGCAAGCTCTGTTTGATGCGGCAGAAGATGGCAGCGGCCTGATCTTCTGCGGCGCAAACGCCGCAAATTTGCACGAGCTGACGACTGTCCCCTGTCTGATGGAGGAACTGGCCGGGGATGCTCCAAAACAGTTGCATTGAGAATGGACATTGATTATAATGGTAACAGAACCATCATTTAAAAAAAACGGTACTCGACAACTGAAAGAATGGATTTGCAAAAGGTGGCGCTGTGACGCCAAGAACGCTTTTGCTGTCCATTGTTTGGGTACAGAGTGCTATTCTCAATGGAGGAAGCAGCATGATCACGCAGTATACCTATGGAACGCCTATCGAAACCTTTGCGGTGGTATCAGATGTCCCTGAGGGTAATCAGCTCCCCTACTTTTCCCAGGTTTCCGACTCCCCTCTGACGTTTCAAACCCAATTAGGGACGAATGATATCGTGTATGGACTGGGGGAAACGATGCACGGCATCAATAAACGTGGGTACCGGTATATCAGTTTTAACTATGATGATCCCTGCCATACAGATGAGATGCCGTCTATGTACGGTTCACATAATCTAATTGTTGTTGACGGCAGCACAGTATTCGGCGCATTTTTTGACACCCCCTCCAGAGTAGTCTTTGATGTGGATTCTACAGGGGACGGCATACTTTCTGTTTGCTGTGAGCAGCCCGGTCTGCGGCTGTATTTGATAGAAGGGACAGACGCTTACGATGTGGTCCGGCAGTTCCTTGGCATCATTGGCCGCAGTTTTCTGCCGCCCCTCTGGGCCTTTGGTTACGGACAAAGCCGGTGGGGTTACAAAACTGAAAAAGAGATCGGCCGTGTCGTTTATCATCATCAAAAAGAAGAGATTCCGATCGATTATCTGTGCATGGATATCGACTATATGGATCGTTATATTGATTTCACGGTCAATCCAAAACGGTTTCCTGATCTTGCTAGATTTACGGCAGAAATGCGGGAGCAAGGGCTACACCTTGTCCCAATCGTAGATGCCGGAATTAAGGTTGAGCCAGGTAATCGCGTCTATGAAGAAGGCGTTCAGAATCACTATTTTTGTACAAACCGGGAAGGAACAAATTTTCAGGCCGCAGTATGGCCGGGCATGACCCATTTCCCAGATTTTTTTCGAGCGTCGGTACGGGCTTGGTTTGGCCGTCAATATAAGTTTTACACCGACATGGGTCTGGATGGCTTCTGGAACGATATGAATGAACCAGCGATCTTTTTCACCGAATATCGAAAACAGAATGACAAGCCTGATCTTGCCCGCGGCGATCCAGAACAGCCAACACGTCACATTGCAGATTTTAAGGACTTTTTCCATTGTCTGGAAGATGGCGCGCGGGTGAGCAATTATCAAGTGCATAATCTTTATGGTGGTTTGATGACCCGCGCCTCCAGCGAGGGGCTTGACCAGCTGCTTGACAAACGATACCTTTTGTTTTCACGCTCCTCTTATATTGGTGCGCATCGCTATGGCGGCATTTGGACCGGAGACAATGCGTCTACCTGGAAAATGCTGCGTCAAAATGTATATCATATGCCATCTCTGAATATGTGCGGTTTCCTGTTCAGTGGTGCGGACACTGGTGGCTTTAATGGGAATACCAATCGAGAGCTGCTGCTGCGCTGGCTGGCTGTGTCTGCTTTCACCCCGCTGATGCGAAATCATACATCTTTGGGAACGCGCAAGCAGGAGTGTTACCGTTTTAAAACCCCAGCAGATTTCCGTTCTCTCATCTCACTGCGTTATCGCCTTCTTCCTTATCTTTATTCAGAGTATATGAAAGCTGCCCTGCGCCAAGATATGCTGATCAGACCGTTAGCGTTTGACTTCCCCCGGACCGAAAGGGTTCGCCTCATAGAGGATCAGCTGCTGATCGGTGAAAGCCTTATGATTGCTCCCGTTTTGGAGAAAGGCGCAGAAGGCCGGACCGTTTTCCTCCCTGCGCCCATGACTGAAGTTCGTTGGAATGGTGTAGACTTCCTTTGTGAAGAGGCAGAGGCTGGCGAACGACTGATTTCGGTACCGCTGAACGAAGTGGTATTCTATATACGAAAAGGGACGCTGCTTCCTGTCGCACGCTGCACGCCAAACAATACCGCAGAACTTGACCTAACGGATGTGGAGCTTTTGGGGACGGGAACAAAATACTGTCAATATCGTGATGACGGCTATACGAAAGACTGTACATTAGAGAATTGTGTGAACCTGAAAAAGGAATCTGGGACAGGCTCCCCAATGGGCGAATAAACTTGCCTTCTGTTCATGAATTGATCGAGAGGTAGTAAGGTTTCCGCCTTCTCTGCCGATTGAGATGCAGATCTCTAAAACACCTTTCTTTTCCCCAATTTACAACAGGAGATGGTCACATGTGGTTTTGGTTTTTTATTCTGGCTAACTGCCTTTCGGTTCCGGTGATTTTGCTTCTGATTGGCTGGATGTTCCAGAAACATGCGCCCCAGTCGGTCAACGGTATCTTTGGATATCGTACCAGGCGTGCAATGAAAAATGACGACACTTGGAAATTTGCACAGCAGGCGTTTGGGCAGCTTTCTTTTCATTGGGGTCTTGCAGAGCTGCCAGTCACTTTGCTTAGCATGCTGGTAGTATATGGACAGAGCGACTCGGTTATCGGCATTACCGGCGGTGTACTGTGTTTGTTCTTGTGCTTTCCCATCTTTCTAATGATCTGGCAGGTTGAGCGAGCCCTGAAAAAGCAATTCGATGAAAAAGGCCGCCGCCTTTGACTGAAAGAAATTCGGGAAATCATTGACTTCCTGACAGGCGAGTAAAAAACTGCATTCTTTGTGGAATTCAACTGATGACCTCTTCTGTTCGCATAACCGTTTCCGCTCAAAGGGCGCATTCTACCACGGGTCGATTGCGTTAGGGGCAGTTTTGCGGTACGATATGGTCATGGAGGTGGTCACATGGAACAGATTGATGTGGAAAAATTTGGGCGTTTTGTCTTTGCGCTTCGAAAAGCGCAGGGTTTGACGCAAAAGGAACTTGGTGAACAGTTATTTGTTACCGATAAAACGGTCAGCAAGTGGGAACGTGGCCTAAGCCTGCCGAATATCTCACTACTGCTGCCGTTGGCTGAGGCGCTGGATGTCACTGTTACTGAGCTGCTGCGGGGTGCGCGCGCGCAAGCAGAAGTTTTGCCGCTTACTGAGGTTGAACATCTGCTGACGCAATCCCTTGGATTGACGCCTAACAAACAGAAGGATTGGCGGAAATGGATCGCGCCTTATATCATCTGCCTCTGTGCAGGCGCTGCAGAAATGTTTGGGCTGGTCTTACTTGGGTGCAATCTGGAGATTATGAGCCACAGCATTGTTGTAACCGAAATATTACTACTAATTTTTGCGGGATGCTTCTGCTTTGGCGTGCCTGTTTCCTTACCTGCTTTTTATGACAGCAACGACATCCCTTATGTTACCAGCGGCGTTTTCCGTATCCATGTAACTGGTATGCGATTCAATAACCGCAATTGGCCGCGTATTGTACGCGCCAGCCGCCGATACACACTGTACATGACGGTCGTCTACCCGCTGCTATATGCGCTGGCCGAAGTTTCGGGGCTGAATCAAGCGATGTTTTTTCCTTCGCTGCTTTCACTGGCAGTTGCTTTGGGTCTCTTTTTTCCAATTGTCTGGGTTGGTAAAAAATACGAATCACTATAACAGATTTGCCCCAAAAGGGCGCTTCAGAGGATGCTGTTTGCAATGGCGTCCTTTTTTGCCTTTATAAATTCTTATCTTGCAATTCTGCATTTCAGGCACGGCAACTCTGCATACTATTGTTGAAAATAGGCTGTTTTTCGCCAGAAGAAGCGACTTGTTTTGTGCTATTCTGCAATTTTTCATTTCAGGACTTGCAAAAATAAAAAACTGCGATATAATAAGAATGGACTACAATAAGGGGGTATCATTTTATGGTACAGGAATTAAAGCCGATTTCCAAAATCGCATCCAAAGTGCAGGCATCAACAACACTGACCATTGACGCGATGTTCAAGGAAATGAAACTGAATGGCATTGATGTCGTTGGCTTTGGCGCGGGTGAGCCTGACTTCCCCACGCCCGACCGCATTAAGGATGCAGCCATAACCGCAATTTTTAAGAACAAGACCAAATACACGCCTGCTTCCGGCCTGCCTAAGCTAAAAAAGGCCGTTTGTTACCGCTTTAAGCAGGATTTTGACTTGGACTATGAGCCCAATCAGATCGTAGTAACCTCGGGTGCAAAACATGTCCTTTATACCGCCCTGCAGGTGCTTTGTGATTACCATGACGAGGTCATTATCGGCGCGCCCTATTGGGTCTCTTATAGTGAAATGGTACGCCAGGCAGGCGCGATCCCTGTACTGTGTGAAGCTGGTGAAGAGCACCATTTTAAAATCGAGCCTGCTGCCCTTGAGGCTGTTATCACTGACAAAACCAAGGTTTTTATGATGAATTCCCCCTCAAATCCAACCGGTATGGTATATACCAAGGAAGAACTGGCTGCGATTGCGGAGGTCTGCTGTCGGCACAATCTTTATGTCATTGCTGACGATATTTACTCTAACCTGATTTATGACGGGCTGGAATTCTATTCACTTGCACAATTTGGAGAGGATATGAAAAACCGTACCATTGTGGTCAATGGCGTTTCTAAGTCCTATGCTATGACCGGCTGGCGTATCGGTTATGCGGCCTGCAACCCATATCTGGCCAAGATGATGAGCAATTATCTCAGCCACTCGATCTCTAACCCCTGTTCAGTTTCTCAGTATGCCGCCATTGAAGCATTGACGGGACCACAGAATGATATTGAGGAGATGCGCAAAGCTTTTGAGTTACGTCGCAACCATCTTGTTGAACGCATGAATCGGATTGATGGCGTTTCCTGCTTGAAACCACAAGGGGCATTTTATGTGATGATGAACATGAAATCCTTTATCGGCAAGACAATGTATGGACATGTGATTGAATCCGACGAAGATTTTGCACAGCTGTTCCTCGAAAAGGGGTTGGTGGCAACGGTTCCCTGCACCTCGTTTGCTGCGCCCGGCTATATCCGCTGGAGCTACGCAACCTCTATGGAAGAGATTGACAAAGGTCTTGACCGTTTGGAAGCTTTTATTAAAAATGCCTGAATCAATAATCCGTTGTGACACTGGAAGAACACTGCCCCGCTGTTCAGACGGATGTGCGGTATCCGGCATGGCAAGACTTTATGGAAAATGCCTAAATTTGTCTTTTTTATGCAATTTTTCTTGTCATTTTCCTGTTTAGATGATAGAATATAAGACGGACTCAATAGGGTCCGTCTTATTTGCTATACAGTTCAGATTTTTATGATAAAGGAAAGGATGTCGCAAGTGAACGCAGTCTACGAAAGCCCGTTTTCCGCCCGCTACGCCTCGAAGGAAATGCTATACATTTTCTCCCCTGATATGAAATTCTCTACTTGGCGAAGGCTTTGGGTCTCCCTTGCCAAGGCCGAAATGGCGCTTGGCCTGCCCATTACACAGGAACAGATAGACGAAATGGAGGCCAATGTTGAGCAAATTGACTATGAAACCGCACGCCAGCGCGAAAAGGAGGTACGCCATGATGTAATGGCGCATGTTTATACCTTCGGCCTGGCGGCGCCTAAGGCGGCGGGCATTATTCACCTTGGAGCAACCAGCGCCTATGTCGGCGACAATACCGATATCATCCAGCTGCGCGAGGGACTGCGGCTGATACGGAAAAAACTGGCTGCCATATTGGATCATCTCTCCCGCTTCGCGGATGCGCATAAGGCACAGCCTACACTGGGCTTTACTCACTTTCAGCCCGCCCAACTGACTACGGTCGGTAAACGCGCCACGCTGTGGATGAACGAACTTCTGATGGATCTGGACGAGGTCGAATACCGCATCGAAAATTTGCGCATGCTGGGTTCTAAAGGGACCACAGGCACACAGGCCAGCTTCATGGAGCTGTTTGACGGAGACAATGACAAAATCCGCCGCATGGAACAGATGATTGCCAGTGATTTCGATTTTGCAGGGGTCGTGCCGGTTTCTGGGCAGACGTACTCACGCAAAACCGATGCGCAGGTGCTGGCCACCCTTTCGGGCATTGCCCAGTCGGCGTCCAAGTTTGCAACCGATCTGCGGTTGCTTCAGCATCTGAAAGAGTTGGAGGAGCCATTTGAAGCGCATCAGATCGGTTCTTCAGCAATGCCGTACAAACGCAATCCCATGCGTTCTGAGCGAATCTGTGCACTTGCGCGCTATGTGATCTGTGATAGCCTGAATCCGTCTTTTACTGCAGCAACCCAATGGTTTGAGCGCACGCTGGACGACTCGGCCAATAAACGCATTTCGGTACCCGAAGCGTTCCTTGCAGTCGATGCAATCCTAAACATCATGATCAATGTAGTTTCCGGATTGGTGGTTTATCCCAAGGTCATTCATCAGCGGGTTATGAACGAGTTGCCTTTTATGGCGACTGAAAATATCATGATGAGCGCTGTCAAGCGTGGCGGCAACCGGCAGGAACTGCATGAACGCATCCGTACCCACTCTATGGCGGCAGGGAAACGTATGAAAGAGGAAGGGCTTGACAACGACTTGATCGACCGTATTGCCGCCGATCCGATGTTCGGGCTGACCCGTGAAGAAATTGTGAGTGAGCTGGAGCCGGCGCGATATATTGGACGCTGTCCGGCACAGGTGGACGCGTTCCTAAGCGAATATGTCCGTCCACGCATAGCGCCGTATCTGAACGGCGAAGAGATCGCGGCAGAGATCAATCTGTAATCGTACCTGCTTTTTCTGCGGATAACTGTCAGACTGCAATTTGACGGTTTCCGAACAGATCTATTGACTTCTATGTCGAAAAGACCTATAATATGTGAGTATGCAAAAATTGAAATGGAGGTTTCTGCATTGAAAAAAAGTATTGTGTCCCTTGTCGCGGTGCTGCTGGTCATTGCCTTGCTCGGCGCCTCCGCGCTCACCGGACTGTGTATCCCGGGCGGTTTCACCACCCCGGCGGAGGGCGACGAAGACAGCCGCGTCCTGATCCCGGCGGTTACCGACCAGACGCATGGTATCCGGCTTGGCCTTGACCTTGTGGGCGGTTCGTCAATCACCTATGAAGCGGTCATCCCTGAGGGCTACACCGGCGATCTTGCCAGCGATATGAATGTTGCAATGGCAATGGTCCGTGCCCGCCTGACTGCCCAAAACTACACGGAAGCAACTGTCTCACTGAAGGGTGATACCCGCATTTATGTTGAGATTCCGAACATTAAAAATCCAGAAGAGGCGGTTCAGGTACTCGGTGCAACTGCGCAAATGTTGTTTATCGACGCCGACGGCACAGTCTGGCTGACCGGTACGGATATTGACAAGGCCGAATATTATTATGGTCAAGTCAACGGCTCCCCCGTAAACCAGCATGCCGTAACCGTCCAGTTTACCAGTGAAGGTGCGGCTAAATTTGCCGAGGCAACCGGTTCTATCTCCGCCCGCACCGGAGGGGATAATTATTTGGCGATCCTGATGGATGATACCGTCGTTTCTATGCCAATGTGTAGCGAACGCATCAACGGGGATTCCTGCGTAATTTCAGGCTCATTTACTCAGGAATCTGCACAAAATCTCGCCGATCTCATCAACATTGGCCAGATGCCCTTTACGCTGGAACAGGTAGAGCTGCGCTCGGTTGGTCCACAGCTGGGTATGGATGCACTGCGTACCTCAATGATTGCAGGTGCAATCGGCATCGGCTTAATTGCCCTGTTTATGTTGATCATCTACCGTGTACCTGGTTTGGTCTCCTGTATCGGCTTGGCATTCTATATCACAGTCGAGGCAGTCATTTTCGGTCTGATTCATGTAAATCTGTCCCTTGCAGGCATTGCCGGTATCCTGCTGTCCATTGGTATGGCGGTCGATGCCAATGTTGTCATCTTCGAACGAATTAAAGAAGAACTGCGTATGGGGAAGTCGGTCAAAGCTGCTATTGACGCTGGATTTAAGCGCGCGTTTGCCGCAATTCTGGATTCGAACGTAACCACATTAATTGCGGCCGTAGTCTTAGGCTTTATGGGCACAGGCACCATCGTCGGCTTCGCGATTACGCTGGGCATTGGCGTTGTCATCTCCATGTTTACCGCACTGACTGTTACCCACCTGCTGCTGAATGCGATGGCAAACTTTGGTATTCGCAGCCCGAAGGCCTACGGTGCATAAGAAAGGAGGAGAGAACACATGAAGAGCAAATTCCAGATTATAAAAAATTTCAAATTTTTCGGTATCATCTCCATCCTGTTGTGCGCGACCGGTCTGATCGCCCTGTTAGGGCTTCCTTTCGGCTTAAATCTATTTAATTTTACCATCGATTTTGTTGGCGGCACAGAGATGGAATTCAACATGAAACAGGCAGTGACCTCTGAGCTGGAAAGCCAGGTCAGCAGTTTGTTTAAAGAGGTTACCGGTATAAACGGTTCGGTAACAGCTGCAGGAAATTCCGGTGAACAAGTTGTAATCCGTTCAACTTCGATTGATTCTGAAACCCGCGCTCAGGTTATTGCGAAAATGAATGAGACCTTTGGATTGACTGACGACGACCTGTACGGTAACGAGGAT
>CANPPM010000109.1 GCA_947575935.1 uncultured Butyricicoccus sp.
CGCCTTCAGGTATGCCGTATGAATGGCGCGGATGCGCGCGGGAAAACGCCGGTTTGCGGCCTCGACACGCTCCTCTTTTGGATAAAGGCCCCCGTAATAAGCGCCCATCGCACCGTCAAACAGCAGAAAATGCTCGTGCAGATAGGTTCTGACGTCCATGTTATCCCAGCACCTCCCGCGCGATAGCGACCGACTCCCTGGCGTCGCGCGCAAAGTAGTCCGCACCAATTGTTTGGGCATAATCAGGCGTAAGCACCGCACCGCCGACCCATACCTTGCAGGCATGCCCGCTGTCACGCAGCGCCTGTATGGTCTGTTCCATACTGCCAAGGGTGGTCGTCATCAGCGCAGAGAGCCCGATTAAGCGCACGTCCTCCCGCACGGCCGTCTGCACCACAGTTTCCGCCGGCACATCGCGGCCCAGATCGATGACGGTATAGCCATAGTTTTCCAAAATTGTCTTGACAATATTCTTCCCGATGTCGTGGATATCCCCCTTGACTGTCGCAACGATGACCTTACCCTTGGAAACCGGCGGCGCGCCCCGATCCGCTATTGCGGTCCGGATCACGTCAAAGGCTTCCTGCGCCGCCCCTGCCGAATTGATCAGCTGCGGCAAGAAGATCTCCCCCTTTTCAAAGCGCGCGCCCACCGCGTCGAGCGCGGGAATGAGCTGACGGCTGATGATCTCCGTCTCAGGCATACCGGCAGCCAGCAGACCGGCGGTCAGGCGGCGGGCATCCGCCCCCAGCCCTTTCTCAATGGCATACGGGATGTCACGCGCCGCCACAGGCGCGGCCGGCGCATCGGACGCCGTCTCCCCCAGGTTTGCGGCAATGTACGCCTGCGCGCCCTTGTCCACATTATAAAGCACATTGTAGACGCGGACCGCGTCCATCACCGGCCGTACACTGGGATTCAGAATCGGCAGGTCAAGTCCGTGCGCCATCGCCAACGTCAGAAAGCCGGCGGTGATTTTACTGCGCGCAGGCAGCCCAAACGAAATATTGGATACCCCGAGCACACAGTGCAGCCCCAGGCGGTCGCGAACCATTTGCATCGCCCGCAGGGTCTCAACCGCCTTATCCTGCTCTGCGGAAACGGTCAGAGTCAGGCAGTCTATAAAAACGTCCTCTGCCGGAATGCCGTGCCGGCGCGCCTCTTCTAAAATGCGCGCCGCAATCGCAAAGCGGCCCTCGGCCGTAGGCGGAATACCATGGCTGTCCATTGTCAATCCGACAACGGCCGCACCGTACTTTTTCGCAAGCGGCAGGATCCGGCCAAGCACCGCCTGTTCCCCATTGACCGAATTAATGATCGCCTTTCCGCTGACCACACGTAAGCCAGCCTCAAGGGCCGCCGGGTCAGAGGAGTCCAGCTGCAGCGGCAAATCGGTCACCGACTGAATGGCCTTGACCACCCGGACCATCATCTGCGGTTCATCTATCCCGGGCAGGCCGACATTGACGTCCAGGATATGCGCGCCCGCATCGGCCTGCTCGACCGCCTGCCCAAGAATATAATCCAAATCATTTTCCAACAGCGCTTGCCGAAACCGTTTTTTTCCGGTCGGATTGATACGCTCCCCAATAATGCGCACGCCGTCAATATTGACGACATTGGTAGGGGTGCAGACCACCGACCTGCGCCGGACGCACCGCGCCGGAACCTCGACCCCCTTTGTTTGTTCGGCCAGCATGGCGATGCATGCCGGGTCAGTGCCACAGCAGCCGCCCATATAGGAGACACCCAGCGCGGCAAAGCGCGCCATTTCCCCGGCAAACGCAGCCGGGGTAATATGATATTCCCCGGTTGCAGGATCGGGAAGCCCGGCATTTGCCTTGACCACGACCGGCAGGGCTGTCAGGGCGCACAGGCGCTCGACAAGGGGGTACAGCTCTCGCGGCCCCAACGAGCAATTCATGCCGACGGCATCGGCCCCCAGCCCCTCGGCTACCGCCGCCATGGCCTCAACCGTGCAGCCGGTGAACGTGCGTCCGTTCTCCTCAAAGGTCATGGTAACAAAAACCGGCAGACGGGTGTGTTCCTTCGCGGCAAGCACCGCCGCCTTGACCTCGTAAAGATCGGTCATCGTCTCCAGCGCAATTAGGTCTGCGCCCGCCGCCGCGCCTGCCAGCATCACCTCACGGTATATGTCATACGCTTCTTCAAACGAAAGCGTCCCATAGGGCTCCAGCATTTGCCCGATCGGTCCAACATCCAGCGCAACCCGTGCGCCGCTCCCCGCACATGCCGCACGGGCGCAGGCAACCGCCGCGGATACCAACGCCTCAACCGCATACCCCGTCCCCGCCAACTTATAGCGGTTTGCGCCAAAGCTGTTTGCATACGCAATCTGAGACCCTGCCGCAAGATACGCGCGGTGAATCGCGGTCACACCGTCCGGGTTGGTCAGGCACAGCGCCTCCGGGCATCGTCCGGGGCAAAGCCCGCTCTTTTGCAGCATGGTGCCCATCGCACCATCCAGATAGGTGATCTTATTTCCCACAGCTTTTCCCAGCCTTTCTATAGGTACAGTTTTCGAACATAGAGCAGTATGCGCAGCCCCGGAAGCGGCGCGGCTGCGGCCTGCCGGCAACGCCAAGGACCGCCGTCACCGACTTGCGCGGCGTCAAAATGCCGGTCGGGGTCAGCGTCAGCCCGATCCGCCGTGAAGCGTCCAACACCTCTAAAAAACGCGGCTGCACCGAAAGCGGTAAATCCCCATACCCGGGGCTGAACCGGTCGGTCAAAAACACCCCGCCGCCAAGCGCAGACCGGATCTCCTCCTCCGCCGCATCACAGACCGCCTCGATCGCGGCCGAACCACAGCAGTCCAGGATCAGGGCGCGGGTCATATCACGCACCTGCGCACGGCGGATCGCATCCTCAATCCTGCCGCCCAGGGTTGCCGCCATCAGCACACACCGCCC
This sequence comes from uncultured Butyricicoccus sp., assembly GCA_947575935.1. Classification (GTDB taxonomy): domain Bacteria; phylum Bacillota; class Clostridia; order Oscillospirales; family Butyricicoccaceae; genus QXXE01. Next base: position 2,934 of record CANPPM010000109.1, read on the forward strand.
GGATTCACAAAGCAGCGCCCGCACATCAGCCCCGGCCAACACCCCCTCGGGGATCTCCGCCGCCGGAAACAGCCGCCAAACCATACGCGGCGCGGCAAGCTCCAAAGCCTGCTGCAGGCAGCCGTCTACCTGCGCATTGACCTCGGGCGGGATCTCGCTGCCCCGCCAGCCGAGGTACTGCAGCACCTCGGCCCGGGAAATCCTACTCAGCGTAACAGACATTGCAGTTTCATCCTTTAACACAATAACAATTCAGTTTTCTATTATAGCATAAGGGAAGGGAAGAGTGAAGTGCTTTTTTCCGGGAACTGTTACGGCACCCGGCCTGCCGCTCTGTCATAAACGCACATACCGGTTGTGTTTTACCGAATCTTGTGGTAAAATAAAACAACAAATCAATTGGGAGGGATGGCCCATGTCCATCGAAAAGGTCCGTACATATTTCCGCACGCTTGGCATCGCGGACCGCGTACAGGAATTCCCGGTTTCCAGCGCAACCGTCGTGCTGGCGGCGCAGGCGCTCGGCGTTGCAGAGGCAAGGATCGCAAAAACATTATCTTTCCGGGTGCGTGAAGCCGTCGTACTGATCGTCATGGCGGGGGATGCACGGATCGACAATCCCAAATACAAGGCCCAGTTCGGCACAAAGGCCAAAATGCTAAGCCACGAAGAAGCAGCCTCGCTGGTCGGACATGCCGTTGGCGGCGTCTGTCCGTTTGCGGTAAACCCAGGCGTTCAGGTCTATCTAGATGAATCGCTGCGCCGGTTTGAGACCGTATTCCCAGCGTGCGGCAGCGCAAACAGTGCGATTGAGCTGACCCTGCCCGAGCTTGCCCAATATGCCCGCCCGCTCGGCTGGATCGATGTCTGCAAAGATTGGCAACAACCCTAACGCCTATTCCCCAACATTTTGATCATTTTGCGCCTGTCAATATTTTGTCCCTGCAAAAAGCAGGCCGGCCCGCAAACGAGGAAACGGGCCGGCCGCGTTTTTTATCCGCCTTGTCCACAGGCAGAAAAACAGCGTGCTACCGCCCCGCCTGACGAAGCGGCGGGGTTTTCGGCGAACGGTTTCGCGTCCGTTTTCTTGACTCCGCAGACAGCTTATGTTAAGATTGGAAAACATCGGAAAATACGAAAATCGGAGGTCGTAGCGTATGCCAACTGTTGTGATCGGATTGCTGTTCTCGCTGGGTGTTCTGCTGATTGTGAAGGGCGGTGATGCATTTGTCGATGCCGCCTCATGGATCGCAGAGGCGTTCCACATCCCTAAATTCGTCGTCGGCGCCACCATTGTCAGCCTGGCTACTACCCTGCCCGAACTGCTTGTCTCCTCCATCGCCGCGACACAGGGCCGGACTGAAATGGCAATCGGCAACGCAGTCGGTTCGGTAACGGCAAACGTCGGGCTGATCATGGGGATTTCTATTTTCTGCATGCCCAGCACCATAAGACGCGCAAAAATTGCGCGGAAAGGCAGCCTGATGCTCCTTTCCGCCGCGCTGCTCTGTGCGCTCTGTTTTCACGGCGCACTGCACCTGCAGCACGGACTGCTGCTGCTTGCCGTATTTGCTGTCTTCCTGTGGCAGAACGTACAGGAAGCAGGGCAGGCAATCGGCGCCGCCGGAGGCGGGGCACGGCCCGAAGGCGGGCTCGCGCTCAACTTGCTGAAATTTGCCCTCGGCGCCGCCGGAATTGTCCTGGGGGCCCAGCTGTTGGTTGACAACGGCAGCGCGCTCGCCCGCATGCTGGGCGTGCCCGAGGGGATCATCGGCGTGACCATCATCGCCATCGGAACCTCTTTGCCCGAGCTGGTTACGACACTGACCGCCATTGCCAAAAAGCAGGCGTCGCTTTCCATCGGCAATATCATCGGTGCAAACATCATCGACCTGACGCTCATCCTGCCAGTCTCTGCGTGGATTGCGCAGGGCAGACTGCCCATCTCAGAGCAGTCGATCCTCCTGGACTTCCCGGCATGCTTTACAGTATGTCTCATCGCGATCGTCCCACCGCTGCTGACCGGTCGTTTCCGCCGCTGGCAGGGTCTGGCGCTGCTGGCCTCCTACGCGGTCTACCTGATACTGCTGTGCACCCTGTTTTTATAATGGGGATGCCGCATCAATGCAGGCCGCCGGAAAACCGGTCAAAGGGTCACATAAGCAGCCTCGTGCCCAAGCGCAGGAAGGACGACGTCAAGCAGCTCCCGCGTCGAAAACCGGAGGCTGGAAGTATTTGCACAAGGATGGCAGGCGAACGCCTCCTGCCGCACCACGTCCCGGTCAATGACAAGACGGACGCGCCGGTCCGGGTCAAACAACAATCCGAGCACGCCGGCAGAGCCGGGCGACGCCCCCAGGTACTGCCGCAGCCTGTCCGCATCTGCAAAGGACAATCGCGAACACCCCAACTGTCCGGTTAAATCCTTGGTGTGAAACACCTTTCTTCCCGGCATCAAAAGCAGATAAAACTGTGTTTTCTGACGGTTGCATAAAAATAGGTTTTTACAAATCCTGGCGCCAAGCCGCTTTTCAACCGCCTCACAGCTTTCAATCGATGCTGCCGCATCGTGATCCACCCGCCAATATGCGACGCCATGCGCATCCAGGAACGCATAAACCGCACACTCACCGGGACTGCGCCCAGACAGATCGTCGGGACGCCCACGATAAAGCGTAGGATCAACCCATAGTTCCGGCATCCTGATTCCTCCTGTATCTGAAATTTATTCCCTTTCAGTATAAAGCGGAACGTCCGGCCCGTCAAGAAAAATGCCCTGATCTGCTTTGCCCCATCGTTTGTTTTTGAAACACGCTGGGGCAAAGCAACGGTCCAGGGCATTTCTCCTTTTTTAAATGGTCTGCACGCCCAGCGCAGCCCTTTTTCGCTATGCTGCGTTTAAAATTCCTGAAATCCACAAAGGAGCCCTGCGAATTTTTGCCCTGCCCGGCGCGCTAAGGGCCGCCAGGCAATATGCCTTACGGATGCTGACAAAATATCGCACGAGCGTCGGCCTGGACTTGATGTTTGCAAAGATTATGCTAAAATAATTACGGACAATCGATATATCGAAATCAGTCTTAGGAAAATCTTCATTTTTTCTCATTGTATAATCAATATTTCAAAGATATTTTTTGCTTACAATGTATGGGAAAACACCTGAAAGGAGAGAAGCGGAATGTCAGATAAAGTACTTGTTGTCGATGATGAAGCCGAGATTGCAGATTTGATTGCATTATATCTTAATAATGAAAACTATACCGTTTTCAAATTTTATTCTGCAAAGGCCGCCCTTGAATGTATCAATCGCACCCAGATTGATCTTGCTATTTTGGATATCATGCTGCCGGATATGGACGGATTTACTCTGTGTCAAAAAATCAGGGAAAACCACACCTACCCCATTATCATGCTAACAGCCAAAGATGGAGAAATGGACAAAATCAATGGGCTTGCCCTCGGCGCGGATGATTATGTCACCAAGCCTTTTCGCCCTCTTGAATTGATTGCGAGAGTAAAATCCCAGCTGCGCCGCTATAAGCGATATACTCCGGCACAACCCCAAGCAGAAGAAAAAAACGTGATTTCCCACTCAGATTTGGAGATGGACATAACAGCGCACAAGTGCATGGTGGCAGGGACGCCGATTACACTGACACCCACAGAATTTTCTATTCTGCGCATTCTTTTAGAGAATAAAGGGAAGGTCGTCAGCGCTGAAGCATTATTCCATCAGATTTGGCAGGATGAATACTACACCAAGTCGAGCAACACGATAACCGCACACATTCGGCACCTGCGGGAAAAACTGAACGACACGTTGACTAAGCCCAAGTACATCAAAACGGTATGGGGGGAGGCTATAAAATTGAAGCGCAGTAAAAAGGATGCGTTTTCTGCATTTCAGGCCAAAATCATGTGGCGTTTCTGCGGCAATGCCCTGTTATCCGTCCTTATCGTGATGGGCTTGTACCTGTTTCTGTGGAAGCAACGGTTAGGAGATATCATTGTCGGCCTATTGGAGCATTTTTTGAATCTCAAGCATGAAGCGGCTTTTATGATATATCATGCGTATTTTCGTGGATATAAAGAGATTTTCTTTGTTGCGGCAATCATACTTGTCTTCCTTGCCTTGTTCTGGCGGCTGTTCCAATGGATGCGTAAATATTTCAAGGAAATCCACCAAGGGATTGACAGACTTCTTACGGATGATGGAGCGCAAATCCAACTGTCGCCAGAAATGCTGCCATTTGAACGCAAGCTAAACGCAGTAAAACAAACACTGGGACAACGCAAAGCGGAAACCGCTCTTGCGGAGCGGCGGAAAGATGAATTGGTGATGTACCTTGCCCACGATATTCGGACCCCTCTTACCTCGGTAATCGGTTACCTAAATTTGCTGGAGGAAGCGCCGAATATGCCGGTTGACCAGCGGGCCAAGAATTTGCATATCGCATTGGAAAAGGCGTATCGGTTGGAAGAAATGATAAATGAATTTTTTGAAATTACCCGATATAATTCCCAGCAAATCAAATTGGCAAAGAAGCCGGTTGACCTCTGCTTTCTGCTTGTGCAGCTCTCTGACGAATTCTCCCCAGCCCTTTCCCAACATGATAACTCCATCCTCCTGGATGTTGCTGAAAACCTGACTGTATGCGGCGATGCAGATAAATTGGCACGGGTATTCAGCAATATTCTTAAAAATGCGGCGGCATATAGTTATCCAGAAACAGAAATCAAAATTACTGCTGAAAAGTTGCACGACCTAATCAATATCTCGTTTCAAAACAAAGGGGATGCTATTCCCACTGAAAAGCTGCCGGCGCTGTTCGATAAGTTTTACCGTTTGGATGAAGCCCGCATATCCGATACTGGCGGCGCCGGCCTGGGGCTTGCGATTGCGAAAGAAATTATCCTTTTACATGGCGGAAACATCCAGGCATCCAGTGAAAATGATACCGTTACCTTCACAGTCGAGCTGCCCGCGGCAAATTAAGAAAACAACCATCTGAAATTAAGATTTTATTAGGAATTCAGCGATTTAATCTTAAAACCTGTAGTTCTCTTATCCAGTAAGATAGTTACTGGCAAGCGTGCTATGGGTTTTTCTTATTCTCAGAAAGGAGTTGCAGCATGGAAGAACGAACAGTTCGGCACAAAGGCAAACGGAGACGGCGCAGAAAACGGTATAGGGGGCGCATTGGAAGTATACTCCTGATTTTGTCCCTTGCAATCGCATTCATTGGGGCTGCGCAGGGAATACTGCAAAAAACTGCTCTTCCAAGTCCCATTGAGATCGGCCACCCTCCCGCGAATGCTCTGTCAGGAATCCAGCAGCCTCCTGCTACCGCAGATACAGACTGGCGCCTAACGCTGGTGAACAGATGGAACCCCATCCCTGAAAATTACGAGGGGAATTTAGTGGAAATAGCGGGTGGCGAGCAAGTAGACGAACGAATTTATGAGCCGCTTATGAAAATGCTGGAAGCCGCCAAAGAGGGAAACCGGGATCAACTTCCGCTTGTCGTATCCGGTTATCGGACACAAGAGATAGCGAGCATCAACTCGGCTTTGCGATCGACATTAACGGAGCAACTTATGACGTTTACCTTTGGCTGCAGGAAAACAGCTATAAGTACGGCTTCATCTTCCGATACCCCGGCAATAAAACAGAACGCACCGGCACAGCAGAGGAAGTTTGGCATTACCGTTATGTAGGTGTTGAAGCCGCTACGGAAATCTACGAACGAGGCATTTGTCTGGAAGAATATCTCGAAAATTTAGATCAGCAAAATTCGGCCCGCAAAGAAAATAAGCACGAGCGGCCCTGAGCGCAAATGGAGTGGACAGCCGCGCTTCCTTTTGCATGCATGAATTTGAAAAAGCTTGCTCAAGACCGACGGAAACAACCAAAGCCCTCGCTTTATTTTCTCGTCCTGTCCCATTCCTTTCCTATCCTGTTCCACAATGAAAGCCGCCCGC
>CANPPM010000110.1 GCA_947575935.1 uncultured Butyricicoccus sp.
TAAAATTTAACGCTTGCTGAACTGCGGAGCGCGACGAGCCGCTTTGAGGCCGTATTTCTTTCTCTCTTTCATTCTGGGGTCGCGGGTCAGGAAGCCTGCGGCCTTCAGTGCGGGGCGGTACTCTTCGGCGTTGGCCTGGAGCAGCGCGCGAGAGATTCCGTGGCGAATTGCACCGGCCTGGCCTGTGAAGCCGCCGCCGGAAACGGTGCACTCAATATCAAATTTTGCATTGGTATTTGTAGCCTCCAGGGGCTGACGAACAATCAGCTTAAGGGTCTCGAGGCCAAAATAGTTGTCGATGGTACGGTTGTTGATCTTAATTTCACCGGTACCGCCAGGGAAAAGACGAACTCTGGCCACAGAGGACTTCCTTCTGCCGGTGCCGTAGAAATATGCTTTCTTAGGGGTATACATAGGTCAAATTCCTCCTTACTTGTCCCAGACTTCGGGCTTTTGCGCAGCGTTTTTGTGATCAGGCCCTCTGTAAATCTTCAAACGGGTTGCAGAGTGACGTCCGATTGAATTTTTGGGCAGCATGCCCTTGACGGCGAGATGCATCGCGGTCTCCGGCTTCTCGGACATCATGGTCTTGTACTGCACTTCCTTCAGGCCGCCGACCCAGCCGGAATGGTGACGGTAATATTTCTGCTCGAGCTTTTTACCGGTCAAAACGGCCTTGTCCGCATTGACAATAATAACAAAATCGCCGCAGTCGACGTGGGGGGTAAACTCGGGCTTGTGCTTGCCGCGCAGGAGCATTGCAGCGACCGCAGCGGTGCGGCCGAGCGGCTTGCCCGCGGCATCCAGCACATACCACTTGCGTTCAAGTGTTTCTGCTTTTGCCATAAAAGTGGACATGATTACTTTCCTCCATGTATTTTATTTTAAAATGATTGCAAATTTCAGAAATTTCTAAATTCAAATGAACCTTACTTATTAAACCACACTAAAATCATAATGTCAACACAAATTTCAGAAAAATTGAGTTATCCAGGAGCAAACTCTCTGATTCTCTTGTTTTCTCTTGTATACTCCTGATTGCTCTTGTCTATTTTCAAAATTTTCAGGCGGGATGGGCCTGCCTTCCGGCAAAACATACCGTCCCAGAATGCATCATGCAGGCCGTAATAGGGGGCGGCGGCCCCAAAACAGCATCAAGCAGCATAGCATAGGGTATCGGTACTCGCGTACAGGGCTGGCAGCGAAAAGACGCTGCTGGCGCCAACTGCAGCACGGCGTTTGTCTTGGAGCCGTCCCGGCTTGTGCGGCGCTGTCCTACGGTATGGCGCGCTGATAAGGTTCGGACGGGAATGGCCGGCCATATGCGGATATGGCAAAATTGAACCCATTAAATTGGTAGGGTTTACTCTTGAAAGAGTCGTTTGCGCAGTATATAATAAAGAAAAAGAGAGAGCATTTTAATGTGGTCTGATGAGGGGAGGCGTTGTAACAATGGCATTTAAGAAATCATTTTTATCCCGGTTGTTCACATCCAGACAGGGCGAAGAACCCGAGGCGCAGCCCGCCCCCCAGCAAACTGAGATAGAACCGGCAGCAGCTGACGATGCCGCTGCCTTCCAGGATTCGCTGCTTGCGCTGCCGGAGGGGCATGCGCTTAGCCAACTGTACGACCTTTGGGTCCGCGAAGCCGGTTGGCAGCCGCCGCCCAAGCTTCAACTGGAGGATCCTGGCGTTCTGCCCGACGGCTGGCTTTCCAAGGAGCTGGAACGGCTACAGACGGCCATTACCAGCGCGTCTGCAGCGCGGCTCTCCATCCTTCAGGAAAAAAGGGAGCCTGATGCGCCGGCGCCGGTACTCGACGCCGAACCATGGTTCTTCCTTTCCGCCGACCGGCTGGCCGCATGGATGCTGATTTTTCCGCCCATGGGCGGCGGCGCGCCGCTCAGTAGGGAAATCCTGGACCGGCGGTTGAAAGAGAATGAACTTTGTTTCGGTTTGGACCAGGCGCTGCTGGAACGGCTGCCCGGGGAGAAGGAGTATTGCCTCCGTCTTTTCCTGCTGGCGCGTGGACAGCCTGCGTCAGACGGTAAGGATGGACGCATCGTCGATTTCTTTGCCCGTATCGTTGAGAAAGAGATCAAGGCAGACGAATTTGGGCAGGTGGACTATGCTGCGCTGAGCAGCGTTCAGAATGCGAACAAGGGGGATGCCATCTGTCAGCTGATTCCCCACACCGAAGGGGAACCGGGCACAACGGTGCAGGGCAAAGAGATCCCTGCAAAAAGCGGGAAAAAAGCGGTGCTTCCTCAGGGGCGCAATACGGAACCCAACGAGGACGGTACCAAACTGCTTGCCTCGCAGGATGGCCATGTGGAGTTCACCGGCCGGAGCTTTCAGGTAAAATCCGTCTTGGATATTCCAGGCAACGTCGACTTTTCGACCGGCAACATCAATTTCCTCGGAGATGTCCATGTTCATGGGGACGTGTGCACCGGGTTTACCGTGCGCGCAGTCGGGAACGTTCGGGTAGACGGTGTGATTGAAGGCGCCGTTGAAGCGGGCGGAGATCTTGTTGTGGGAAAGGGGATCCTGGGCGGTCAGCAGATTATCCGCGCCCATCGAAACATTTTTGCAAAATATATGGAAAACAGTCGCGTTCATGCGCGGGAGAACCTGCAGACCGACTGTATCGTAAATTGTGATGTGTTCAGCGATGGCACAATACAAGTCTGTACCGGTCGCGGTACTATCATCGGCGGCAGGGTCAGCGCCGGCCAGGGGATCAGTGCGAAGATTGTCGGTTCCAAATCCGAGAGCCTCACAACAATTATATTGGGCGGCCTTCCCTGTGCAGAATACGAACGGGAGCTCCTGCTGCGTGAGACCGAAGCGCTGGAAGAGGAGCAGAAAAAACTGGAAAATCAGCCTGACGGTCCGGCTAAGATCAGCCGCTTGTCCAAAAACCGAATGAAGATTTCGGTCAACCGCATTAAGCTGGACAAGATGGACAAAGATTTGGCCGCGCTGCAGGAGGCGTTGGAAGGAATGGGAAAAGCCCGGCTGGAGTGCGGCATAGCTTATGCGGGCACGGAAATCTTTATTAACGGCAAGAACCTTCGGCTGACCCGGGAAACGCACAAGTGCATTGCCCGGCTGTCTGACGATGGAGAGATCCGCCTGTTTTAACCCGGTTCTCTCCCATACACACCGCAGCGTTTCGACAGAAAGGGGAATCCAACTATGAATACCACGATGTCTCTCAAAACGCTTGAGGAAGTCTTGGATTTGGTTACCCGTGATGTGACCAGACGCGCTACTGGAATTTCCCTGTTTGAGGGCGGCCAAACACCAAAGGGAACGCTCTATACCGTCTACGCGGAATTTAACCGCGGGTATCATACCGGCGTTTCCCTGTGCGCTGACGCCTCGCTGTTCACCCGGCTGACCCGCCATATGATGCAAGCTGACAAGGTTTCTCCGCAGGATATAGAAGACTTCTCCAAAGAATATTTTAACGTGTTGTGCGGTCAGATCGCAGTTGGCATCTTCCGGGTCACCCGGGTCGCTCTCCGGTTCACGACCCCCGCTTTTTGTCGTGGGCGTTATGTGCCGGCAGGCCATGACGAGTATTTTATCCTTCGCTATATCAGCGATGCGCAGGAAAATGCGCAGTTATCGTATCATACCCCATCCGGCGCTTCGCCGCAATAAACAGGCCCTAGGCCGGGCGCCCCCGAGATTTGTTTATAAGATGACCCATCCGAATCAAACGGCGTTCCGCCTATCGCTATATTGCTGCGAAAAAAACGGAGATACCCAAAATCCCTTATGCATGGGAAGATATAAGAATATGAAAGGAGCAGAAACGGATGAAAAAGCGTCTTATGATTGTCGATGACTCCCGCGTGCTCGAAATCCAGCTTGAAAAACTTTTGGAGGATACCGACTTTCAAATCGCAGCCTATTGCAAAAATGGAGAAGAGGCAATCGCCCTGTACGATATGATCGCGCCCGATCTCGTAACGATGGATATCCTGATGCCGGGGCTCGACGGGTTGGAGACTGCGCGGGCAATTTTGGAGGAGCATCCTGATGCCAGGATCGTTATGGTCTCTTCGCTGGGTTACGATGATACCATGGCCGAGGCCAACGAGATCGGCGCAAAGGGCTTCATTTGCAAGCCCTTCAAACGCGGCGCTTTGCTGACGGCGCTGGAAAACGCATTGGCATAACACCGGCCGCCCTGCACGGCCGGTGTCTTCCCGGCTGCTGTCTGCTTTCGAATACGGGGCATGGATAAACCGCGCAGCCGGTACATATGATACAGCGATGCAGGCGGCAGCGAAAGCTGCCTCTTCATTTGTGCAGCGTTTGTTCTGCCATTCTCGTTTTCCTCACCGCCCGACGGCCCTGCGGAAACCCGGCGCAGACGCCCCCGCTTTGTCAAAAGAAAAATTTGACGAAGAAAGGGTTATGATGTATAATGAAAAAAGATGCTGAAACCTATTGATTTTTGCAAAGGAGCGAATATACTTATGAGCGAGAACACTTTAACCCTGCCTGTACCTGCCGAGATGCACGCCCGTGCCATCAAGCCGCCTATGAACCGCAGCGCTGTGGATCTTTATACCGACGTTCTGCGCTGTCTGAACGCCTCTGATGGCCGCTGGTCGTCGGAACGCGACTTTTTCGGCATTGAGACCTCGGAATACACCGCAATCATGATTCGTCCCGGTACTTCCAAGGAAGAGGTCGACAGCGTTGTTGCCCGCTTGCGTGAAACCGGCTATTATGTGGATGACAGCTGCCCGGAGTGGGCCGAGGTCAAAATCCCCACTGTGATTTACGTCAGCTGGAATCCGCTGGTGATTGAAGCGGGCAAATAAGCGCCCTTCCATTGCCGGTTCCAAACCATGCTGCTGTTGTCGAACGTTTCCGAAAAGATCCGGTTGACTTTTCGGCCGGCATCTGTTATCCTGAGCCTGAACGATGCGCATACCGGCTGGGCATGCAGGCTGTTTCGGACGATGCATCCAGGCCACAGCGCCGGAATTGATGAAAAGGAGTATTTTGACCATGAATAAAGAGCGCTTTCAGGGAATGATTGCTGGCATTGCCGTGACCGCTTTGATTGCCGGTTTCAGCGCCTCTGCCTTTGCGGCTAACCGCAGCATCACGGTCTCAGACGGCATCCGTGTGGTGCTTAATGGGCAGACATTTCAGCCCAAGGACGGAAACGGCGCCCCTGTCGATCTGTTCTCCTATAATGGAACGATTTATGCGCCGGTTCGGGCGATTTGTGAGGCCGCCGGTATGGATGTTTCTTATGACAGCAAGACCCAGACCGCGACCATTACGGCTGCCGGCAAGACACAGGCGTCTTCGCAGCCCGCTGCAGAATCCCAGCAGACCGATTCCGCACTGATTGATGAGGAGGCCGCCAAAAAGGCTGCGCTTGACCATGCAAAAGTCAGTGCTGAGAATGCTGTATTCACTGAAATGAAACTGTCAAAGGGCTTTGGGACGGCGCATTACGATTTGGAATTCCATAGCGGAAATACCGAGTATGAATATGAGATCGACGCTATAACCGGCAGGGTCCTGAAATTTGAGCAATCGTATCAGGATCACTATCAAGTTCAGAAGACGACCAGCGGTACCATTTCGGCAGAACGCGCAAAAGAAATTGCGCTGCAGCGCGCTCCCGGTGCGACCATCACAAAGTGTGAACTGGACACGGATGACGGCCTTCGGATCTATGAGCTCGATCTGAAAAGCGGTTTCACCAAATATGAATGTGAAATAGACGCCTCCACCGGAGATGTGCTCAAATGGGAAGTCGACGACTAAACGGAGCGTTCTTTTCCATACCGGCGCGGCGCTGCCGCCGCTGCTTTCTATCCTTGAAAAATCAGACATAATAAATTCCCGCAGAGGATGCAGTAATTTACCATCCTTTGCGGGAACTTTTTGTCCGCTGCCAAAATATGCCGCAGCGGAACAAAGGGCGCATACAACGCAGAGGTCGTGTGCGCTGCGCCGCCCAACACCGGTATGGAATACCGCCGCATCGTAGGAAGCTTCGCATATTTGCTCTGCGGGCCGGACAGAACCAGTGCATTTTCGAATGCTGCGGATAAGCTGGCTTGTGCACATGCCTGGCGCTGCAGCCGTTACAAACCGTCTTGTACGCTGCCGTCTTCGAAGGCGCCGCCGTGTTGCAGGAAAAGCCCGGTAAACCGGTCACGATGCTCCTGCTGCGTGAATTCGCCGCGTTTCATGCGCGCAAGCTCGTCCTGTTCACCGGCAAGATTGCGGCGGGCCAGTTCCAGCAGTTCCTTTGCATCCCGGCGGGGGATCACAACCAGCCCGTCTGCATCGCCAACCAGAATATCGCCGGGCATAACGACCTGACCGCCGCAGACAACCGGCACGTTGATTTCTCCGGGGCCCTCACGATAGGGGCCCAATGGTGTAGCAGCCTTGGCGAAAACAGGAAGCGAGCTCTCCTGAATATCTGCAAGATCGCGTACCGCACCATTGACCACGAAGCCCCCCAATCCGCGCATCTCGGCATAAGCCAGCATCATGCCGCCGACCAGCGCGCGATCCGTATACCCTGCGCCGTCTATCACGAGGATATCTCCGGGCTGTGCATAGTCCAGCGCTGTCTGGGCAACCAGATTATCCCCCGAAGGCACTTTGACGGTAAAGGCGCTGCCCAACAGGTTTTTGTGATTAAAGGCGCGGATACCGCCAAACATGCAATTCATTTTACGGACACAGTCCCCAATGTTACTGCTTGGGATACCGCGGTAACTTGCAATCAGTGCCGGGTCAGGGCGCTCAAACTGTAGGAACGCCCGAAATCCAATTGGCATACGATGTATTCCCCTTTCTGGTAATCATGATTTTATGCCACGTAGGCAGCTCCAATAGAAGGGCGTTTTTAAAAGTATGGCCCTTCTTCATAAATCCGCGGGCCTTTTGAAAAAGGCTGCAGGCGGATGCGCAGGGCTCTGTTAATCCAGAGCTTCTTTTATTCTAACATTCCGTTCCACATCCTGTCAACCTTACCTGAGGCTGCGAAAAAGCTTCCCTTTCCTGTTCTGCTGTGTTATAATAAAAATTACTTAGGGGTGTTTCGGCCGCCGTCCGGACAGATGCGATGTTGCCAGCGGATCGCTCTACGGCTGAGGGCGGCCGGGCAACCAAACGGCAGCAGTTTTTTGAAACAGAATAAAAAGGACGGGGGACCAATATGCTTTCCGCAGCAAAAAAAGAATTTATCGAGTTTATGATGGGCGCAGATGTGCTTCGATTCGGCAGCTTTGTAACCAAAAGCGGCCGTCAAACCCCTTATTTTGTCAATACCGGCAATTACAGGACCGGTCTGCAGAGTTCACGCCTCGGCGAGTTTTACGCCGCGTTGATTTGGGAAACGGTGGGGGACAACTTTGACGCAATGTTCGGCCCAGCCTATAAGGGCATCCCGCTGGTGACCTCGGCAGCGGGCGCATTGGCCCGCCATTACGGGGCGGACAAGCCGTTTTTCTTTAACCGGAAAGAGGCGAAAGATCATGGCGAGGGCGGCTCGATCATCGGCTGCAAGCCTGCGGACGGAGACCGTGTGATTATTATTGAGGATGTCATTACCGCCGGTACGGCCATCCGTGAGACGATGCCCGTTTTGAATGCCTGTGCGGATGTCAAGGTGACGGATCTGTTTATTTCTGTCAACCGCTGCGAGGTTGGGCAAATCCCTGGCAAGACTGCGGTTATGGAGGTCGGGGAAGAATTCGGCATTCGCGTGCATGCGCTGATCACCGTACAGGACATCTGCGAATATTTGCGTGAACAAGGCGGCTATGGCGGTGTCCTGCCGCTGATGGAAGCCTATATGGCGCAGTATTGTATATTTTGATTTACGAAAAAACGCTTTGCATAAGGCTGCAAAGCGTTTTTTTCGCTGGAAACGGAGTTCTTATTCGATTCTTTGCCGCCGGTACAGCGCGGCGCCCAGCGCTGTGGTCGCCGCCTCGGCCAGCGGATACGCAAGCCAGATCCCGGTCATACCCCAGATCGCAGACAGCGCGATTGTCAGCGGTACAATCAGGATGAAGCCTCTGAAAAGGGATAGAATATGTGCCGGGGCTGCCCGTTCCGTCGAGGTAAAAAAGGTCGCCAGGATGGTATTGAAGCTTACAAACAGGTTAGAAGTAAAGTAAAGACGAATCCCTGGTACTGCAGCTGCCTGCAGCTGTGCGCTATGTTCGCTGTTAAAGATGGCAGTGACCGGCTCGGCCGACAAGAACAGCAGCAGATAAAGAGTGACGGACAGGACGGCAGCGGTGCGCATGGCGTATCGCAGCAGCAGGCGGATTTCTTCCGTGCGCCCGCTGCCGTGCCGGTCGCTGACCAGTGGCTGTACGCCTTGTGCCAGCCCATTAAAGACGGAGGTCACGACGATTGCAATATTGGCAGTCACGCCGTATGCAGCAATCCCGGTATTGCCCGCGTGCCGCAGGATGAGCAGGTTAAAGAGCAGCATCACAATCCCTGCGGATATCTGGGCCAGCAGATAGGGCAGCCCGAGGGAAAGGCTTTGCAGCAGGAGCGCGGGATGCAGCTGCAGCCGCCCAAGATGAAAGCTGTTGTTTCCGCGGAGCCAATGCAGTGACATCACCAACAGGCTGATCACCGGCGAGATTGCGGTTGCCAGGACCGCGCCCAGGATCCCCAGTCCCATAGGAAAAATCAGGACATAATCGAGCACAATATTGGAAAAATTTCCGATCAGCATTGCTGCCGTTGCTAGTTGCGGTCCGCCGTCATTGCGTACAAAGCAAAGCAGGATGTTGTTGCAGATGAATGCTGGGGAAAAC
>CANPPM010000111.1 GCA_947575935.1 uncultured Butyricicoccus sp.
TTTCCACCCATTTGGGCTTTGGTACTTATGAATTCAAAGGCATTGGCAATTATGTCGAAATGTTTCAGAGTCCGGAATTCTGGAAGGCGACCTGGAACACCATTTATTTCTGCGTCCTGACCGTGCCAATCGGCATTTTCCTGGCGCTGCTGGTCGCCATCCTGTTGAATGCCAAAATCAAGGGGAAATCCGCGTTCCGCGCCATCTTCTTCCTGCCAATGGTTTGTGCACCAGCCGCAGTTACCATGGTCTGGCGCTGGATTTTCAACACGGAATACGGCGTGCTTAATTCTTTCCTTGGCACACATATCAGTTGGGTCACAAATCCCAACGTCGTGATGATTACCTGTGCTATCGTAGCAATCTGGAGTTCGATCGGCTACGATGCGGTTCTGCTGCTCTCGGGCCTGCAGAATATCTCCAAATCCTATTACGAGGCAGCCGATATTGACGGCGCAGGCAAAATTACACAGTTCTTCAATATCACCCTGCCGATGGTCTCCCCCACGCTGTTCGTTGTACTGATTATGCGTATCATGGCCTCGGTCAAGGTCTATGACCTCATCTATATGATGATCGACGAAGCGAATCCGGCGCTGACCAGCGCGCAAAGCCTAATGTTCCTGTTCTATCGTGAATCGTTCGTCGCAGGCAACCGTGGCTACGGCTCGGCTATCGTCATCTGGACCGTGGTATTGATCGGCGTGATTACCGCAGTGCAATTCATCGGCCAGAAAAAGTGGGTCAATTACGAGGTATAAGGAGGGATTTGGATGAAAAGCAGTTCTATGGGCCAGTCAAAAAAGACAATCAAAATTCTGACCTATGTGTTCCTGGTTCTGGGCTCAGTCATTATGATCTTCCCGTTTATCTGGATGATCCTGACCAGCTTAAAAACGATCGAAGAGAGCACACGTATCCCGCCCACGATCTTTCCACAGATCATGCATTGGAAAAACTTCAAGGATGCGATTGCCAGCCTGCCATTTGTCAAGATGTATGTCAACACGATCCTCATGATCTTTTTCCGTGTTATCTGTGCCGTGCTGTTTAGCTCGATGGCAGGCTATGCCTTTGCAAAGCTGAAGTTTAAAGGGAAAAATATTCTGTTCAGCTTGGTTGTAATCCAGCAGATGCTGCCCAGCCAGATCTTTATAACCCCGCAGTATCAGATGCTTGCCAAAATCAGCATGACCAATACGATTTTCGCGCTGGTCTTCCCCGGTTTGGTCAGTGCATTCGGCACATTCTTCCTGCGGCAGGCTTATCTTGGCATCCCGAACGAAATCGGTGAAGCAGCCTATCTAGACGGCTGTAATCAATGGCAAACTTTTTATAAAGTGATGTTCCCACTAACCACCTCATCGATTGCAGCGCTGTCGGTCTTTACCGCAGTATTCGCGTACAGCGATCTGATGTGGCCCCTAATCGTCAACTCCGACCTTAATATGATGACCCTTTCATCCGGACTTGCAACCCTGCGCGGCCAGTTTACAACCAACTATCCTATCCTCATGGCAGGAAGCTTGTTGGCAATGCTGCCGATGGTTCTTCTATATCTGTTCTTCCAGCGCCAGTTTATTGAGGGCGTTGCAATGACAGGCAGCAAATAAAATCCGCTGTCCGCACAGCAAAACGTACCATTCAATTCCTTTTGCGGATATGCTCTCCAGCCCGCTTTTTTCCAGCGGGCTGGAAGCCGTATCCGCAGTCCTATAACAAGCCGCCCCCCCATTTTCCTGCACATCCCGTTTCGAGGAGCGAAAAACTATGATCCATATTAAAAACAATGTTTTTACACTGCACACCCAGCGCACTACTTACCAAATGAAAGCAGATGCGCACGGTGTGCTTCTGCACACTTATTATGGCGCGCGCACCGGTAACGACGACCTTTCCCATCTGATCCAACTGGTTGACCGCGGATTCTCCCCCAATCCCAGCGAAGTCGGACATTACCGGAACTATTCGCTTGATACCCTTCCGCAGGAATACTCCACCTGCGGCGTCGGCGACTATCGAATGCCTGCCATCGTCGCGCAAAACACAGACGGAAGCCATCTGGTCGATTTGCGGTTTCAGGGCTTTGCTGTCCATTCCGGCAAATACGCCCTGGAGGGACTTCCCGCATTTTACGGTACGGCGGACGATGCCGACACCCTGACTGTCACCCTGCAGGATCCCACGACCCATCTTACTGTTGAGCTATATTATGGCGTTTTTGCCGAGATCCGCCTGCTGCGTGCTTCCTCTGTCTGCCTGGATTTTCCACAGGACAATCTTGATTTCATGACTTTTGACGGGCGGCATACCATGGAACGCGAGCTCAACCGTACCCCGCTTCGTCCAGGCGTTCAACAGATTGGCAGCGTGCGCGGTACATCGAGTCACCAGCACAATCCTTTTGTTATGCTGTGCGAACACAATGCAGATGAAACACATGGCCTATGCTTCGGCGCGGCACTGGTATACAGCGGCGGTTTCGAAGCAGCGGTGGAATCTAACCCCTTCCATGACGCACGATTTACCGTAGGCATCAGCGCACATCACTTCTGCTGGACACTCGAACCCGGCGCCGCTTTTACAACCCCAGAGGCTGCGCTGATTTGCTCCCCTGACGGCTTTACCGCCATGAGCCATCGTTGGCATCGTGCAATACGAACACACCTTTGCCGCGACCCTTATAAAGGACGGCGGCGTCCACTGCTGGTCAACAACTGGGAAGCCACTTTATTCCACTTTGACGCGGAAAAACTGGTTGAGATCGCCCGTGCCGCCGCACCGCTTGGCATCGACATGCTCGTTATGGATGACGGCTGGTTCGGCACCCGCAGCAGCGACCTGGGCGGGCTCGGCGATTGGACCGTGAATGAGGAAAAACTACCGGGCGGCCTGGCGGCGCTGGTGCCGCGGATTCAAGCGCTTGGCATGGACTTTGGCATATGGGTCGAGCCCGAAATGGTCAGCGAAGATAGCAATCTATACCGTGCGCATCCGGACTGGGCATTCCACGCGCCCAACCGCTCCCCTTCACGTGGGCGCAGCCAACTAGTGCTGGATTTTACACGGCAGGATGTCCGTGATTTTATCTACGACACCTTCTGCAAAATTCTGCGCAGTGCAGATATCCGCTATCTCAAATGGGATTTCAACCGCAGCCTATCTGATGTCTGGTCGGCAGCCATCCCACCAGAGCGTCAAGGCGAGGTATACCACCGCTATATCCTAGGCTTGTACGAAGTGCTGGAGCGCTTCCGCCAAGATTTTCCCGATCTGTTGATTGAAGGCTGCAGCGGCGGCGGCGGGCGCTTTGATGCGGGGATGCTGTATTATACGCCGCAAATCTGGTGCAGTGACAACACTGACGCAATCGACCGGCTGCGAATCCACTATGGCACCTCCTTCTGCTATCCGGTCAGCAGCATGGGCTCGCATGTATCAGCAGTCCCCAACGAACAAACCGGCCGGACCACCCCGCTAGAAACACGCGGTGTCGTTGCAATGAGCGGCGCATTCGGTTATGAGCTCGATTTGAGCCAAGCCACGGAAGAAGAGCGGGCAACCATGGCCCGACAGAACGCAGAATATCAAAAATATTATGATCTGATCCACACGGGGGACTATTATCGTCTGACGAATCCCTTTGAAAACGAAAGATACACCGCCTGGGCGCATGTTTCCCCGGACAAGCGGGAGGCCCTGATATCCGTAGTGACAGGTACAGCACATTCGGCACTGCCCAGTTTAACGCTGCGGCTACGCGGCCTGGACGAATCTCTGCGCTATCAAGTAAATGGCGGAAGCAGCTTTTGGGGCAGTACACTGATGCATGCAGGCTATCCAATCCCAGCTATGCAGGGCGATTATCGTTCGATACAGCTGCACGTTGTGGCAGAATAAACGCGCACTTCCACACAGCAAAAAACCGTTCCTATCATAAAAGGAACGGTTTTTTGGCAAAGGGCGTTTCTTTCGGACGATCTTCAGCGCGGATGCGGGCGGCCCGCATCTATTTTCCCAAATACTAGAAATCTCTCGTATCTGCGCGAAGTTTGAACCATTCCCCCTAAATTTAGCATAAGGCAAAGGAAAAATCCCCTTTGTAGGGCTTTCTCCAACCTTGGGCAAAATTCGATCACCGCCGCACGGAAACCCGGTTTTGCACGCGCCATTCGCGCGGCGATACGCCATAGCGCTTTTTAAACGCGCGGGAAAAATGCAGCTGATTTGGATAACCACATTTCGCTGAAATCTCTCCAATCGAATCATTGGTCAGTTTCATCTGATCCGCTGCTTTAGCAAGCCTGTAACGAATGATAAATTCCTGTGGCGTGCAATCGGTAAATTCTTTAAAAATCTTGCTGAAATAACTGCGGTTAAGCTTACAGATATCTGCAAGTTCTTCCACGGAAAGTTCACGATGATAATTTTTTTCAATAAAGTGCACGGCCTCCTGAATGTAAAAATCCCGAAGCTGCCCTGTCTTACCCTCCCGGCGGCTGGCAGAGGAGGAAATCAATGCATCCAGAAACAGATATAAATGGCCGATCAAATGCGGCGCCGATGCCTCTGAATGGGCCGCAATATACATCAGCTCATCACGTACCTGCTCCCCAATCTTAATATTTGATGCGTTAAAAATCGGCTGTCCTGCACTGAGCCCTGCCTTTTCCAGATATTCAGGTGCACGAAGACCATCAAATTCAATCCACACGTATTTCCATGGATTATATTTATCCGCACAATACGTGTTTACCACCCCTGGCGTAATCAAAAAGCCCTGACCCGCTCCCAAATGATATGTTTCCCTTTTCACACCATCAACCGCAACCGGCAGCAGCCGCCCTGTCCCTGATAAGATATAGTGGAATAGGTAATGGTTGCGGACAAACGGACCAAAGGAATGAAGCGGCGAACACTGCTCCCATCCATACTGATATATTGTCACATCCAAAAAAGTCTCACTCGGAAACATCGAGAAGGAATAATCCTCCACACCGTCCACCTCTTAAATATCAAAATAATAGTGATCATATGCATTGATAATGCGTGTGCCCTTATAAAACGTTTCCCGTTTTGCACCGCCGCCATAGTTCAGATGTACATGCCCATGCACATGACAAAGCGGTTCCCAGCGATCCAGTAACCTGGGAAAGGCCCGAAAACCCGTATGCGGCAGATCGGCCCCGTCGCCCAATCCAAAGGACGGCGCGTGGGTTACCAAAATATCGATTCCTCCCTTCCAAAAAATTCCCGGTGTCAATTGCCAAAGCCGCCAGTTCATCTCCCATTGGGTAAACTGATGCTCCCCCGGTTTATAGCGCATAGAACCGCCTAATCCTAAAATCCGGAGATCCTCGTATACATAAATTCGATCTTCTATGCAAATACACCCTTCCGGCGGAGTCTGCCGATAGCAATCATCATGGTTGCCGTGCACATATAAAATAGGCGCATGTGAATAGGTCGCCAAAAAAGTCAGATAATGTGGGCTAAGATCGCCACAGGCTAAGATCAGGCCGACCCCGTTCAGCCTGTCCGGTGTAAAATAATCCCAAAAAAGCGGTGATTCCTCATCTGCCAGTGCCAGTATTTTCATATGCCGCGTCCAATTCCCTGTATGCTTGTCAGTTCACGTCCGCTGTCAGTCAGCTCCTCAAAGCCTGGGATACTTCCTTCGACATTTTCCGCAAGCCAACCCATCGTCGCTAACTCGCGCGGCGTGGGGGCCCCCTCAAAGCGCAGTTTTTGGCCGCCCTGTGCAGTCAATTCCCCTGCAAAAGGCGCCAACCGTCCGCTGCAAAGCGCATCACGCAGCAGGTCGGCCAACTGTCGGGTCCCCTGCGGTATCCGACGCGACAGGACGATATTGACCGCGCCGCTGTTCAGACCCCACCAATAGTTCACCGCACTTGCACCGCGGGTATCATTTTTCCAGCTGCCGTCCAAAATACGGCGTACAATCTTAACGTAAATTTCCCCCCAGCGGCACAGCGGAATAGCAATATTATGGCTCTGTCCGGCAAGATAAAGTCCCGGCTGACGGGTCCTGGCATCGTAAGGCGACAAACGGTCCATCTCGCCAATATAGGTCACCCCTGCATCTGAAAGGCGGTTCCGACTGCCCGTCCCCCTGACCTGCGACCACTCCAAGAGAATCGCCGCACGTGGATTCACAAACCGCGCGCCCAGCGAAAAGGCATTGATATCGGCAGTTGTACCATAAATTGGCGCATCTGCAATATAGTTGATCCGGTCGTTGGCCGTCAGCGCCCCGGCGACCGCACCCAACAGATACTGCGCTTCATAGGTGCGGGCATAATAGGTACGCACCGACGGGTAGCTCATCCCCAACGAACAATTCAAAAATTTAACCTGTGGATAAGCGACCGCTGCCTTGACACCAGCCTGCCAAAGCTGCGGACTGGTTACGAAAATAACGTTCGTGCCACTGTTTACCGCATCCTGAAACGCCACAGCTGCCGCCTCCGGACTGGCAATCCCCTCATATGAACGCGTTTCAATTTCAAGTGCAGCTTCCAGGTCGCGGCGCCCCAGCTCATGGGCATATACCCAGGCAGACTCATGCGCCGTGCGGTCATGCACAAAAGCCACACGTACATCACCCGAAAAATGCAGCAGCGGCACCTTCGCCGTATCTTCGGTCAGTAATGCGACCCCCGCGCCCTTTTCCCGGTTGAGTAGTTCCGGGCGAAGACGTGCTAGGTCGCTGTCCAGCTCATGCGGCAGCTTACGCAAGGACTCCTGATAGTCAAATACGTCCAAATAAACCAGCAGCGACTCAGCAGCCCTCTCCGGATCCCCGCCTTGCCGTATATAAGCCTCACGAAACATAAAATACAAATTTCGAAAAGCCTGTAAATCATCTGCATTCCATGGGGTCCCCGGCTCACGAGACAGGGCCTTGAGCAGATCAGCATATCCACCTACCCGATCGAACAGCAAATAATTAATTCCCGTCGCACGGTAAAAATCCAGATATTCATAATACGGCTCGGTCTCGACCGTGCGTTTCGGAACATATCGCGTAACTGTACCCGGAATACTTACCGCACCATAAAATTTCAGAACACTGACACGCTTATTCCCCTCAATGACATAATAACGCCCAAGGTATTCGATCGCTTTAATGGGATCTCGGATCCCCTCCTGCAGATGTGCTTCGCTCAAAGCAGCCCACTTCAATGCAAACTCACTGTTCTCCTCCATCAAAGGAAAAAAATTGGGGGAAAATGAAATGGCACGGGCCTCAGTAAGCGTCCCCACAATCAAATCCATTGGAATATCAATCACACCGAGCGGCTCGCGGTATGCCAAATCAAGTTTGCATTCTTCAAGAATCGGAAGGATGCCGGCCGCTGTCGTTTTCCGGTCTTTCTGAGCAAGGCGCAGCGCCTTGCGATAGGTACTCATGGACATGCTTTCTGCCTCCTGACGCCTCGCAACAACCTGGGATCCAGTGTATGCACCGGTTCGTATTTCCTGTAAACATTTTATCACAAAATCCTATCATATGCAATCTTTGTAAACGTATTCTTTAAAATTTACCCCGAAAGGATGTACCGAAACATGACTGAATTTGAAACACGCCTCGCACATGATTACGATGAACTGAAGTGGCTTTATACCGAACTATACGGAGAAACGCCACACTTTCAAAACCTGATCGACAGCGCCCGGAAATTTGCAAAAGAACGCCGGCCGGCGCTCACTGCGCTCGACCGTGAACGGGAGGCAGACCCAGAATGGTATCGCCGTTCAAACATGCTTGGTATGATGATGTATACCGATCAGTTTGCAGGCAGGCTGTCCGGGATTGAAAAGCGGCTTCCTTACCTCAAAGAACTAAACATACGGTATCTCCACCTCATGCCATTGCTGAAAATGCCGAAAGAGCAGAACGACGGCGGCTATGCGGTCTCTGATTTCCGGCAAGTTGACGAACGCCTCGGCACAATCGACGAGCTGTCCTATCTTGCTGATGTATGCCGGGAGCAACAGATGAGTATCTGCCTTGATTTTATTGTCAACCACACCTCAGATGAACATGAATGGGCGATCCGGGCGAAAAAGGGCGATCCAATTTATCAGGATCGCTACATGTGCTATGACACCTATGAAATCCCTGGAGAATATGAAAAAACCGTGCCGCAGGTCTTTCCCAATACCGCACCCGGCAACTTCATTTTTTGCAAAGAAATGGGAAAATATATCCTGTCCAGCTTTAACCCTTATCAATGGGATATCAATTACAAAAATCCTGTGGTCTTTAACGAAATGGCAGGCAATTTATTATATCTGGCAAATATTGGGGTTGAGATCTTTCGTATTGACGCAGTGCCGTATATTTGGAAGGAACTCGGTACAAGCTGCCGCAATCTGCCGCAGGTACATACCATCATGCGTATGCTACGGATCTTGGCCAAAATAGTTTGCCCCGCCGTATTATTCAAGGGAGAAGTCGTGATGGCTCCCCATGAGGTAGCGCCCTATTTTGGGCCGGTTGACAAGCCGGAATGCGATATTCTTTATAATGTGACAACTATGGTCTGCATCTGGAACAGCCTCGCCACCCGGGATGTGACCCTGCTCAAATGGCAAATGGATGCTATGGATGCACTGCCGCCCGAATTTACTTTTGTCAATTACGTGCGCTGCCATGACGATATCGGCTGGGGCCTAGAGGAACGATCGGTCGCATACCTGGGCTTTGACCCACTAGAACACAAAAAATTTCTTTATCATTTTTATACCGGCGACTATCCAGACAGCTTTGCACGCGGCGAATTATACAACT
>CANPPM010000112.1 GCA_947575935.1 uncultured Butyricicoccus sp.
AATTGACACTCTTTCCCTACACGACGCTCTTCCGATCTACAGATGAACGACATTCCCATACGCGTCTCCCAGCACCTGCACCTCAATATGACGCGGGTTCTCGACAAAGCGCTCCAGGTACAACCGGCCGTCGCCAAAGTTCGCCTCAGCCTCTGCGGCAGCGCTGTCATAGGCCGCCTTTAACTCGCTTTCCGCATACGCCACACGGATCCCCTTGCCGCCGCCGCCCGCCGCTGCTTTCAGCATGACCGGATACCCGATGCGGGCCGCCTCGCGCCTGGCTTCGTCCAGGTCTGCAACCGCGCCGTCTGTTCCAGACGCAACCGGCACACCCGCTGCAATCGCCTGCCGCTTAGCCTCGGCTTTGTCTCCCATCAGCAAAATCGTCTCCGGACGCGGGCCAATAAACACCAGGCCGTTTTCCTGCGCAAGCCGGGCAAATTCCGCATTTTCCGACAGAAAGCCAAAGCCAGGATGGATGGCCTGTGCGCCCGCGGCAGTCGCCGCGGCAATGATATTCTGCATATTCAAATAGCTTTCCGACGCGGGCGCGCGCCCGATGCAAATGGCCTCGTCGGCAATCTGCGCATGAAGCGCCTCCTTGTCAGCCTCCGAATAGACCGCGACCGAGATGACGCCCAGATCACGGCAGGCCCGGATAATGCGCACCGCAATCTCGCCGCGGTTGGCGATTAAAACCTTATCAAACATGTTGTAACTCCTTTGCGCGGCGTGCCGTACCAGCATGTGTTAGCCCCTTGTCCATGCGCCCGGCATTGAGCGCGGTTCCCGTCCATCAGAACCGCTTTCCGCCGGTCCCCCTGACCGGCAGTACAAAAATTACGCGGCAATCCTACACGGCAGCGCCAATGGCGCCGTGCATTTCCTTCCTATCCCAGAGCCTGCCTGCGGCGGGGCGCCCCCGAAAGAACTATTCCGCAACGGCGCACTTGATTTCGGCCTGTGCCGCAAGCTTGTCTCCGACGTAAGCCGCCCCTTCAGCAACCGCGAACGAGCCGCGCAGTTTGCTGAGCCGGACAACCATACGCAAAGTGTCGCCCGGACGGACCATCTGCCGAAATTTTGCTTTGTCAATCGAAGCATAGTAGGCCGTTTTCCCCGCAAATTCCGGGCGGGAAAGGATCGCTACCGCGCCCACCTGCGCGATCGCTTCCAACGCAAAGACCGCAGGCATCACCGGGTTGCCGGGGAAATGCCCCTGTACAAACATTGCGTCCTCACGAATATCCAGTTCTCCCTCCGCACCGTCTGCAGTCAGCGCGGTAATGCGGTCCACCAGCAGCATTGGGGCGCGGTGAGGGATAATTTTTTCGATCTCCTCGCGGTTCAGCGTCATGATGCTTCCTCCATTACGACGACCACCTGGCCGTACTCTACCATATCGCCCGACTGTGCCAGGATATGACTGATCCGGCCGTCACAGGGAGCGGGAATTTCATTCATGGTCTTCATCGCCTCGATAATAAAGAGGGTGTCGCCTTTTTTTACCTGCTGGCCGACCTCAATAAAAGGCGGCTCCTCCGGGGCGGGCGCGGCATAAAAAATGCCGACCAGCGGCGCCTCAACCGTACGTCCCTCCGGAACTTGGGGGGCTGCCGGCACGGGCTGGGCAGGGGCGGCGGGCGCCACCGCCGGAACCGCAGCGGGCGCGGCCGCTACCGGGACTGCCGCTACCGGGACCGCGGCCACCGGGACGGCGGGCGCATTGTTCGGCAGCTTCAGCTTCAGTTTAAAGTCGTCTGTCTCCAACTCGAATTCAGCCAAGCCACGCGCGGCGGCGGCGTCCATCAGTTCCAGGACGGTTTGTTTCATATCCTGCATGATTTTTAATACCCTCTCCTATTTTTACCAATGTTTCCAGAAATGAAGGCTGGCGGCGTCCCTGGCGGGTATACGGGACAGGCAGAAGCGCCCCTGCCTTTCAAATCTCTTCCAACTTGCGCAGCAGCAGCGTTGCATTGTGCCCGCCAAAACCCAGCGCATTGGAAAGCGCCGCCGCCACCGGGACGCGTACCGCCTGATTGGGGGTAATGTCCAGGTCGCAGTCCGGATCAGGCTGCTGATACCCGATGGTGGGCGGAATTACGCCATCCTGAATGGCGCATACGCAGGCAATGGCTTCAATCGCGGCCGCCGCCCCCAGCAAGTGCCCGGTCATCGACTTAGTCGAAGAGATGCGTACCGTGTACGCCGCACTGCCAAACGCCTTTTTGATCGCAATCGTCTCATACTTTTCATTCAGAGGGGTCGAGGTCCCATGGGCATTGATATAGGTAATATCCTCCGGGGTCAGTCCCGCATCCGCAATCGCGGCGCGCATCGCATGGGCCGCCCCCTCCCCTTCCGGATCCGGACTGGTGATATGGTAGGCGTCCGATGACGCGCCGTAACCGGCAACTTCACACAGAATATGCGCGCCGCGCGCCCTAGCATGACTGAGGCTCTCCAGCACAACTGCGCCAGCCCCTTCACCCATAACAAAACCGGAACGCCGCGCGTCAAATGGGATGGAGGCCGCCAACGGGTCATCCCCGGTGTGTAACGCTTTCATATTCTGGAAACCGGCCATACCAATGCGTGAAATCGCATTTTCAGTCCCACCCGCAATCACGACATCCTGATATCCGTGACGGATGGCGCGCATGGCCTCACCAATGGCATGGTTGCCGGTGGCGCAGGCAGTAACCGGGCAAAAGCTTTCCCCCTTGAACCCGAAGCGCATCGAAATGTGCGCCGCCGCCATATTGCCGATCATCATTGGGATGCACAGCGGGGATACGCGTGCAGGGCCCTTAAGGCCCATCTTTTCAACCTCGCTCTCGACAACAGTCAGCCCGCCCACGCCCGAGCCGAAAATCACACCTGCGCGGAAAGGGTCAAAGCTGCCTTCGGCCAGGCCCGCCTGGGCGACCGCCTGCGCCGCTGCCGCAAGTGCATAATGGCAGAAACCGTCCATGCGCTTGGCCTCGCGCGACTCCAAATAATCCGTCGGATCAAAGCCTTTTACCTCAGCTGCAACTTTGACTTTGAAATCAGCGGTATCGAAACGTGTGATCGGCGCGATGCCGCACACGCCGCTCGTCAGGCTGTCCCAGAAATGCGGTACATCGTTGCCAACCGGCGTGACCGCACCCATGCCGGTGATAACTACTCGTTCCATTTGCCTCTCCTTTCCGTTCAGCCAAGACCGCCGTCCGCTACGATCACCTGCCCAGTGATGTAACCCGCCCCGTCAGACGCGAGGAAACCCGCGAGCGCCGCGATTTCTTCCGGCCTACCGAAACGGCCCAGTGCAATCTGCCGCTCAGCCCTTTCCCGGACCTCAGCCGGCAGTGCGTCTGTCATATCGGTCGCAATAAAGCCCGGGGCAATCGCATTTACGGTAATGCCGCGCGCACCCAATTCCTTGGCCGCCGACTTGGTCATGCCAATGATACCCGCCTTACTTGCCGCATAATTCACCTGGCCCGCGTTGCCCATCACACCGGCCACCGAAGACAGATTGATAATGCGCCCAGTCCTTGCCCGCACCATAACCGATGCACAGGCCTGCATCATATTAAACGCGCCTTTCAGATTGACCTGCAAAACCCGGTCAAACTGCTCCTCCTTCATCCGAAGCAGCAGGCCGTCTGCGGTGATCCCCGCGTTATTCACCAGGATAGTTGGCGCGTCAAGCTCGTCCCGGATCTGCCGGACTGCCGTCTGGCAGGCGGCAAAATCGGACACGTCCCAGGCCATCGCCAGGGCGCGCACCCCCTGTTCCCGGCATGCGGCCGCGACGGCCTCGGCCTTGTCGATCGAACCCGAACAGTTGACCACTACGTCGTGCCCGCGCGCCGCGAGTTCACGCGCGATCGCCGCGCCGATGCCGCGGGAGGCGCCCGTTACGATTGCTGTCGCCATTGATTACACCCCTTTTCCAAACCGTGCGGCCAGGGCGGAAAGCCGCTCCGCCGCTTCACCAGCCATCCCCTGCACAATCTCCCGGCAAGGCCGGCGGCTGTTTACCAGCCCTGCAACCTGACCGGCCATAAACGTACCCTTTTCCCAGTCGCCGTCCTGTACGGCACGGCGCAGCGCCCCGGCAGTAATTGCCTCAAGCTCTTCCAGCGAACGGTCATCGCCCACCTTCTCAAGCGCCAGGCATTCGCGGGAAACCGGTGATTTGAGCGAACGCACGGGATGGCCGCTCGGTCGGCCGGTGACCACAGTCGAAATGTCGCTCGCCTTGAGCACCATCTCTTTGTACTTTTCGTGGACGATGCATTCCTCAGCGGTCAGAAAAATCGTGCCGCACTGCACTCCCTCCGCGCCAAGCGCCAGCATCGCCGCCATACCGCGCCCGTCTGCCGCGCCGCCTGCGCCAATGACGGGGATCGATACCGCGTCCACCACCTGGGGCAGCAGGGCCATGGTGGTGGTTTCCCCGATATGGCCGCCGGATTCCATCCCCTCGGCAATGACCGCATCCGCGCCTGCACGCTCCATACGCTTGGCAAGCGCCGCAGAAGCAACCACAGGGATCACCTTAATGCCCGCCGCTTTCCATGCAGCCATATATTTTCCCGGGTTCCCCGCCCCGGTAGTCAACGCCTCAATCCCTTCGTCGACCGCCAGCTGAGCCAAGTCGTCCGCGTTGGGTGACAGCAGCATAATATTCATCCCAATGGGCCTGTCCGTCCGCTCCCGCGCCCGGCGGATTTCAGTACGTACGACGTCGACCGGGGCTGCGCCGCCCGCGATAATGCCCAATCCACCGGCCTCGCTGACTGCAGATGCCAGCTGATGTTCCGCGATCCAGGCCATAGCGCCCTGAATCACCGGATATTCAATGCCTAAAAGTTCGGTAATCCTTGTTTTCATGTCTTTCTTCCTCGTTTTGCCCAAAGGGCCTGCTTTCGCCAGCCGGGCGATCAGGCCCTTATATTCGTATAATCGCAGCGGCCGCTGTCAGCCCGCCGCCAAAACCCACCAGCAACACCCGCTGGCCAGTCTGGAGCAGCCCGCGCTCCCGCATCTCGGCCAGACAGATCGGAATCGTCGCACTGGAGGTATTACCGAAACGGTCGATATTGACATACACCTTTTGCTCCGGCAAGTGATAGCGGCGGATAATGCCGCTGATAATCCGCCGGTTTGCCTGGTGCGGCACAATCCAATCAATATCGCCGATGGTCAGACCGGCACGGGACAGAACCGCATCGATGGCGCGCGGCGCTTCTGAAAGCGAAAAACGCAGCACCTCGCCGCCCGCCATCGAGACCGCCCGGTCTGTAATCGTCCAAGCTGCACGGCTTCCCAACGGATTCTCGTCCTGCGGCAGCGCCTGCGCCCGCAGCACGCCGCCGCCCGCACCGTCAGCCCAAAGATAGGTGCCCAGCACACCGTCCTCTTCCGAGGCCTCGACGACCGCCGCGCCCGCACCGTCCCCAAAGAGGATGCAGGTCGAACGGTCGGTATAATCGACGATCCTGCTGAGCGTCTCAGCCCCCAGGATCAGGATGGTACGGAATTTTCCCGTTTGAATAAAGCTATCTGCAAGATCCAGCGCATATACAAAGCCCGAGCAGGCCGCGCTGATGTCAAACGCAGCCGCGCGCCGCGCGCCAAGGCCGGCCTGCACCATGCATGCAGTAGAAGGGGTAAAGCAGTCCGGCGTTACGGTTGCTGTGATGATCAGGTCGAGCGACTCCGGCTCCCGGCCCGCGTCTGCAAGCGCACAGCGCGCCGCCCGGAGCGCGAGCGCGGCTGTCCCTTCCCCCTGCGCGATCCGGCGTTCCCGGATGCCGGTGCGCTGTACAATCCATTCGTCATTGGTATCGACAAGGCCCTCCAGCTGGCTGTTGGTCAGCGCCTCCGGGGGCAAATACGCACCAAAGCCTGTGATTTTGCTGCCCAAAGTGCGCCTCCTTCGTTTCTTTTTTCTTATTCTCAAAAACCCTTCTCAAAAAGAGCTATTGGATCGGCGGAACCCCGCACCGTCCATCCCGTGAGGGGCCGCAAAAACACCTGGCAATCCGCAAGGGATTGCCTTAGCATTTCAAATAATTTGATTGACAAATAAAACTAGTATTATTATAATGAGAGGCAGCGGGGTTGTCAAGAAATTCCGCGCGGAATTTTTCACAAATGAGGTAGTTTTTATGAGATATGCATTGGCACTTTTCCCGGGTCAGGGCGCACAGCATCCGGGAATGGGCGTGGACCTTGCAGAGCAAAGCACGGCAGCGCGTCAGATTTTTAACGCGGCCGGGGAAGCGGCGGGTTTTGACGTGCTGGCGGCATGCCGGGACAGCGCCCCGGACGAGCTTTCCCGCACCGAACTATCCCAAATTGCGATCTTCACCCATTCGCTGGCGGCGCTGGCGGCGCTGGAAGAGCGCGGGGTGACGTTTGAGGCGGCGGCAGGTTTTTCGCTGGGCGAATACACGGCGCTGACAGCAGGCGGCGTCTTATCCCTGGCAGACGGGCTGCGGCTGGTGCGGCGGCGCGGACAACTGATGCAGGCGGCGGCAGACGCGCAGGATGGCTGCATGGCGGCCGTCCTGGGGCTTCCGGACGAAGCTGTAGAGGAGGCCTGCCGCGGGACCGGCGGCCTGGTATTGCCAGTAAACTACAACTGCCCGGGACAGCTGGTGATCGCAGGCGAACGCACAGCGGTCGAGGCAGCGTCCGAAGCCTGCAAGGCGGCGGGGGCACGGCGGGTGATGCCCCTTGCGGTCAGCGGTGCATTTCACACGCCAATGATGCAGGCGGCAGCCGCCCAGCTGCGCGAATTTGCGCAAGACATCTGCTTCCAGACGCCAAAACTGCCCATCTACAGCAACCTGACCGGCGAGCGGCTGGCTGTAGAGGAACTGCCGGTACATCTGGAAAAGCACATGGTTTCGCCGGTCCGCTGGACGGCGCTGCTGCAAAACGCCATCCGGGACGGGCTCGCCAGCGGCTGCGAAATCGGTCCTGGAAAAACGTTGACCGGCTTTGCGCGTAAAATTGACAAAACGTTCCACGTGGCGACGGTCGAAACGCTCGCTCAGGCCGACGCTGCCGCCGGGTGAAACCGCCCGCAGGCGGGACCGTGATTTCCGGCGGCGGCGCATAGCGGGAATAAGATTCGCCTTCAGGGGAAAACTCCTGTCAAAAGGAGTGATCAACCATGAAATTTTTGCTTTGCGAACACTGCGGCAATCTCGTCGAGATGGTCAATGACGTCGGCGCGCCGCTCTACTGCTGCAACCATCCCATGGAGGAACTGACCCCGAACACTTCGGACGGCGCACAGGAAAAGCATGTGCCGGTTGTCCGTAGGGAAGGCGGTACGCTGACGGTTGAGCTGGGCGAGACCGCGCACCCCATGGAGGAGAGCCATCTGATCGAATGGGTTGTTGTAGAGACCGAACATGGCTGCCTGCGCCGCGACCTGCATGCAGGCGACGGGACCACGATCTCGTTTCCGGTGTGCGACTGCGACCGTCCGGTCGCGGTTTATGTCTGGTGCAATCTCCACGGGCTCTGGATGAGCAAGATCTCGTAACAGCTTGCCTTGCATCGCCCCATTCACTGCCTCTGGATCACCCGATATTTCGAAAAAACAGCCCCACAGCGAAACCGGCTGCGGGGCTGTTTTTTGCGGAAAAATATCAGAAAACGGATCAAACCGCCCGCACTGTGAAACAGCGGATTCAGCGGTTCAAATCCCAGTCAATCGGGGAGATCCCATGCGATTCCAAAAAAGCATTGGTCCGGGAAAAATGGCGGCAGCCAAAAAAGCCGTTGTAAGCCGAAAGCGGCGAGGGATGGACCGTTTCCAAAATCAGGTGCTGCGGCCCTGTGATAAGCGCCTTCTTGCTGCGTGCATTGCCGCCCCACAGGAGGAAAACAATGGGCTGCCCGCGCTCATTCAACTTGCGGATGACCGCATCGGTGAAGGTAACCCAGCCCAAATTTTTATGACTGTTGGCTTGTCCGCGGCGCACGGTCAGCGTTGTGTTTAAAAGCAGCACCCCCTGCTGCGCCCACTTGGTCAGCGTACCGTCCCTCGGCGGGGCCATCCCGAGATCGCTTTCCAGTTCACGGAACATGTTTTTCAGGCTTGGCGGCGGTTCGACCCCTGGCTGTACCGAAAAACACAGCCCATGCGCCTGACCCGGTCCATGATATGGGTCCTGCCCCAGCAGGACGGCCTTGACATCGGAATATGAGGTGTATTTTAAGGCGTTAAAAATACAGTCCATCGGCGGATAAATAGTCTGCTCTGCATATTCCTTTTTTAGAAAATAGCGGATCCGCTTGTAATAATCGGACGCAAATTCGTCCTTCAGAATTTCGTCCCATTCGTTTCCAAGATGTACCATACCTGCCTCCGTTTCGATTGCCCCTGACGGTCAGAACGCGTCTGAAACGCACCCATCCGCGCGGCCAAGACACATTTGCCGCCATACTATGCCAATTTCCGCGACAATCCGTCCCGTATGCCTGCTTCAAACTGGCCCAGCCCGGCGCTGCAGCCCCCCTGTTTCCATCCTGAAAGCAGCATCTGACACGTCTGCAAGAGCATATTTCTGTATCATTATAGCATATTTTGTCGAAATTAGCAAGCGACTTTGCCGCGGTTCCTTTTTCTATTTT
Organism: uncultured Butyricicoccus sp.; assembly: GCA_947575935.1. Taxonomy (GTDB): domain Bacteria; phylum Bacillota; class Clostridia; order Oscillospirales; family Butyricicoccaceae; genus QXXE01. The sequence goes on from CANPPM010000112.1 coordinate 8,653, forward strand.
ATGGGAGTACAA
>CANPPM010000113.1 GCA_947575935.1 uncultured Butyricicoccus sp.
GCGCAGATCTGTATTTGCAGGAATCCGTTGAGGATTTTCCTAAAGTTCCGCAAAGCATGTCGGAAAAGAAGCTGCCAGACGGTATTTTGAATTATGCGAAGCAGACTCCGAGAGGGGATCCCAAAAAGAGGAGAAAGAAACATGAATATCCCAATCTGCACCCGCTGCGGGAAGAATCCCGCCGTTGTGTTTATCACCAAGATTGACCAAAACAGCAATTCCACGCAAGAGGGGCTGTGCCTGAAATGTGCGAAAGAGCTGGGCATTAAGCCGATCGACCAACTGATGGAACAGATGGGCATCACAGAGGATACCCTCGATATGCTCGCTGAGGAGATTGGCTCCTTGGAGGATCTGGGCGGCTTGGTTCCGGCTGGGACCGATGGGGAGGAGGAGGATGCCCCTCACCAAACCGGCGAACCCGATGAGAATACGCCTACACCCTTCAGCCGGAGCTTTTTCCGTCAGGCGGGCGAGGCGCTGTCCCAGCACCGCCGCCGTGAGGAGCGGGCGCGGGAATCCCGCCAGGAGCGGAAAAAACGGAAGTATCTGACCAGCTACTGTGAAGACCTGACTCGTAGGGCGCGCGAGGGGCGGCTCGATCGCATCGTGGGCCGCGCCCGTGAGACCGACCGCGTGATCCAGATTCTCAATCGCCGGCAGAAAAATAATCCCTGCTTGATCGGCGAGCCGGGCGTAGGGAAGACTGCCGTTGCCGAGGGCTTGGCGCTTCGCATCGCCGAGGGGGATATCCCAGCAAAGCTGGCCGGGAAAGAGGTGCATTTGCTTGACCTGACTGCACTGGTCGCGGGCACGCAGTTCCGCGGCCAGTTTGAGAGCCGTATGAAAGGCCTGATTGAGGAGATTAAGGCGTGCGGGAATATTATTTTGGTCATTGACGAAGTACACAACATCGTGGGGGCGGGCGATTCTGAGGGTTCTATGAATGCTGCGAATATTTTGAAGCCGGCCCTTTCCCGCGGGGAGATCCAGGTGATTGGTGCAACCACTTATAATGAGTACCGCAAGTATATTGAAAAGGACGCTGCGCTTGAGCGCCGCTTCCAGCCGGTCACTGTGGGGGAACCGTCGGTCAGTGAGACCGCGGAGATCCTCCGGGGCGTGCGCGGCTATTATGAGACGTTTCATGGAGTGACGGTTTCGGATGAGATATGCGGGTTGGCCGCCGAGCTTTCTGAGCGGTATATTACCGACCGTTTTCTGCCGGATAAGGCGATCGACCTGATTGATGAAGCATGTTCGCGGCTGAATCTGGATTCGCCGCAGATTGCAGAGGTTCCGCGCCTGCAAAAGCAGCTGGAGGAATATGAGGCGGAGCGTGATGCGCTGTCCACCGGGGACCAGAGTGAGCAGACGTATGCCCGCATGGCCGAGCTGAAAAGCCTGATGCTGCAGACCGAGGGCCGATTGCATGAGCAGCAGGCCATTCCTGCGCCCGCCGTCCATGCCGAGCATTTGGCCGGGGTCATCGAGCTTTGGACCGGCATCCCGGCCGCCAAGGTGCAGGCGCAGGAGTTGGAACGGCTGCGTGGGATGGAGGCCCGCCTGCAGTCGCGCGTCGTCGGACAGGATCAGGCGATTGAGGCAATCTGCGCTGCGATCCGCCGCTCTCGCGCAGGTATCAGTCCCAAGAAAAAACCGGTTTCCTTTCTCTTTGTCGGGCCGACCGGCGTGGGCAAAACGGAGCTGGTGAAGACCTTGGCTAACGATTTGTTTGACTCGCCAGAGTCGCTGATCCGGCTGGATATGTCAGAATATATGGAAAAGCATACGGCTTCCCGCTTGCTGGGCTCGCCTCCGGGGTACGTCGGATACGATGAAGCCGGGCAGCTGACCGAAAAGATTCGGCGGCGTCCCTATTCGGTGATCCTGCTGGACGAGATCGAGAAGGCGCATCCGGATGTGCTGAACACCCTGCTGCAGATTTTGGATGACGGGCGCATTTCGGATGCGCATGGACGGCAGGTTAACTTTGAAAATACGGTCATTGTGATGACCTCTAATGCGGGGTCGGATACCTCGTCCGCACCGTTGGGGTTTGGCCAGAATGTCAGCGAGAAGGCGCGGGATAAGGCGATGCGCGCGCTTGAGCAGCTGATGCGCCCGGAATTTTTGAACCGTATCGACGAAATTGTAGCCTTCCATCAGCTCAGCGAAGAGGATTTTTCCAAGATTGCGGGCATTTTGCTGGGGGATCTGCGCGATAGCTTGTCAAAGCGCGGCATCCGGCTGACCTGGGACGAGTCGTTGGTCCGTTATCTGGTGAAAAAGGGGTATTCTCTGAAATTCGGCGCGCGCAGCCTGCGCCGCCTGATCGAGAAGGAAATCGAGAATGCGCTTGCGATGGAGGTAATTGCCGCAGGGGAGAGCCCCCTGTCCGGGGCGCATCTCAGCGCGGAAAATGAGGCGCTGAAGGTGCAGACGATATAACCCGCCGATTGTCTGCGAGCGCCGGCCCGAAGATGCGAAAACAGCGCGGCTGTGAGCGTTGCTCACAGCCCCGCCGCAGTCTGTCAAAAAAGCGCCGTGCCAGTGTTAGGGAATATTTTTTCCCGGGGGATCTGCGGGGTCTGTGGATTCTGCGGTTGCTTTTGGGATGGACTGCATTCCGGCGGGCGGGGCCGGCTTGTGCAGCGGTGCGGCCTGCGTGTGGCGGCGTTTTCGAAAGCGGATTAGAAGCAGTATGAGTACGATCAGCGCGGACAAGAAGAACCACCAGCCATAGACAAGCGCCAGCAGGACGCCCTGGAGGAAGGAAACCAGTCCACGGGTCCCGGTGACAGCGGCAGCCTTGAGATCATTCAGGAACGAAGCCTCCTTCTGTACGACAGACAGGTCGCGGACTTCGCTCAGATAGACTTCGATGGTCGAGAAGGCAATCAGCCGGTCATAGCCGCGCAGCGTGCCTGACAGGCGCTCAATCTCATATTGGACGTCGGACAGTGCGTTTTCCAGTGCGATGATGTCTTCCATGCTTTCGGCCTTGGCAAGCAGAGCGAGCAGACGGTCGCGCTTGGTTTCCAGCGCGGTGCGGCGTGTCTCTGCATCGTAGTAGGCGGCGCTGACGTTTTCTGACGAGCGGCTGCTTTCGGTGATATGGCAGTTTTGGCCGACCGCGTCAAAGGTGGTCTCAAACTGCTCGCGCGGAACGCGGATGGTGAAGGAGGCCCAGCGGGATCCCACGCTGCCGGTTATGGAGCTGCTTTCGATGTAACCGCCCGCCTTGCTGACCTGTTGTTCCAGGGCAGAGACGGCGGACGAAAAATCAGTCGCCTCGGCGGAGATACTGCCGCGCAGAATGAGCATGCTGCTGTCGTAGACGGGATTGCGCTCCCCGGAACTGCTGTCTGCAATGCCGGCTTCTTCGGTTTCCCAGATTTCGCCGCTCTCCATTTCGCCGCTGTCCGGCGCCGCCCGTGGCGCGGTATCGGCGCCGGAGGTGTTGCTCCCGCCGCCGCAGCCGGAAAGCAGACCGGTGAGTAGAGCTGCAAGAAAGAGTGTCAGAATGGTCTTTTTCATAATGGAACACCTCATTTCGTTCACTTTTCCCAGGTTTAGGCCGTGTTTCAAACAGGCCCTGGCTGTTGGAGCTTCGAGCCTTAAGATGCGGAGGATGTCGGCCTTGGAAGCGGGAAAATGCCTGCAGGGCATTGCCCGGGCCGGGCGCCCTTCCTCCTGTCTGATTCTCTGTGACCCCGTTTCTTTTTTGACGGGAGCGTGTGGAAAAGGTTCCGAAAGAGGAGAAGATGTTACCAAACTGCAACCTTGCCCTGCAGAGGCGAGGCCGCCCCAGAATTTTCGCGGGAAGGGGTTGACAGCAACTGATGTATATTGTATTATAGCATTGGTACATTGGAATCGTCCGAAAACGTATCTGTATGCAGCCTGCCCGTACCGCTGCGGCGCTTTTGCGCTGTCCGCCGGTGGGGGCACAGCCGGTTCCGGCAGAGGGACGGCGCGTTGCCCGGCGGCAAAACCAGCGGCGCAGGCTGTTTCAATCATGCGCAGGCGAAACGGGAGCATTCGTCAGGAAGGAGGAAATGCGTCATGATTACACGCACGCAGCTTTTGGAGGTGCTTTGTGATCTGCCGCGGCACAGCATTTTTCACTATATCAACCGGGCGCGGTTGAGCGAGCAGTATTATCATCTCGCTTATGAGTCGTTGGATGACGGCTATCTTTATCTGGTATTTACCTGCTCGGGAAGCGCTGCAAGCGCATTGATTCAGCTGTTTACCCGGCAGCGCTATAATCATGTTTCAATTGCCTTTGACTCTGGGCTGGGTACGCTGCTCAGTTACAACGGCGGGCTTCCGTCGGCGGCGCCGGGGCTGAATCCGGAGCCTGTTTCCGGGTTGGCCGCACAGCCGGGCGCTTCCGCGCTGGTTTACCGTTTGCATGCGGGCCGGTGGGCAAAGCGCCGGATTTTGGAGCGGATCCGTGAGATCGACTGGGAAGGGAGCGCCTATAATCTGTTTGGATTGTTCTGCGGGCGGTCGCTCCGGCCGAATATTATGTTCTGCTCGCAATTTGTGTATACGATGCTTTCCGTGGCTGGGCTTGCATGGTTTGCTAAGCGTGCGGGGCGGGTCCGGCCGATGGATTTTATTGAGCTGGACGAGGATCAGCGGTTGGAATTTGTCGGCTGCCTGCACGGCGCGGCGATGTATGGCAGAGAGGAGCGCGTGGAAAAATGATTCGGGATTTCCGGCCGGAGGATCTGGACGCGGTATTCGATCTTTGGCTGAGAGGGAATTTGGATGCCCATGCATTTCTTCCGGCGGCTTATTGGGAAGGTCATGCGGATGTGGTCCGTGAAATGCTGCCGCAGGCCGAGCTGCTGGTGTATGATGCAGGCGGGGGGCCGCTGGGATTTCTGGGGCTGGATGGCGCGTATGTTGCGGGGCTGTTTGTTGGGCGCGAGGTACGTTCGCAGGGGATTGGCCGGGCCCTGCTGGGGGCGGCCAAACAACGCCGGGAGGTGTTGGAGCTGCATGTGTATCAGGAAAACCGGCGCGCTTGCGCTTTTTACTGCCGGGAGGGGTTTGCCGTCTGCGGCCTGCAGCGGGATGAACAGACCGGCGCGCCCGAGCTGCTGCTTCGTTGGACGCGTAGCTGAGCGCCCGCATGTATGGCCTCGCCTGCAGTTTTTCTGCAGCAGCGGAGGCAGTGGCGCGCTGTTTGCGCGGATGGCTCCTGGTGAAATGCCACGGACTGCGTGCTGATGAAAGATGCCATCGGACGTTGCCGGAGGGAGGCGGGCTGCCGCCTCCATTTTTTGCATTTGCCCATTGCCTGTACCCGTTTTTTCTGTTATAATTGAAAATAGGAATATGATATCCGGGCTGGATCATTCATCAAATTCGGGAGGCAACTGTTGGTATGGAACTGAGGAACTGCCATAAGGCAGAAATTTTTGATTTATCGGATCAGTTGATCTGTGAAGCGGAGGTCACCCGTGCCTCTTATGAGGGTTACCGGCTGATCGTTCCGCGTGAGTTTGAGCTGAAGGAAAAGACCGAGCTTTATCATGTTGTTTTTTATGATGGGGTCGCCGGGCTGATTCATACGATCTGTGTGTTGGGTGACGCGCTGAATATCTCAAAGGAAAAGCAGTCGGTGATGTGTATGGTCCGTGAGGAGCGGGGGAATGAGCAGCGGCGGCGGGATTTGAAGGTGCCGGCTGAGGTCGGCATTGAGGTCTCTTGTGTGCGCCGTCCGGCTGAACCCGCGGCGATTTCGACTGAGCTGACGATTGAGGTTTCATTTGCACATCCGCGTGCTGATATGAAGCGGCTGCCGGCACGGATCCCGGCAAAGACCCGGAACATCAGCGCAGGCGGGGTCTATTTTGTTTGTGGGTGCTGCCTGCCGGTCGGGGCGCACGTCCAGTTTCAGCTGCATGAGGCATCCCGGCCGCTGCAGCTGACTGCAAAGATCCTGCGTACAGAGACGTTCGAGCCCGAGGGAGATGGGCCGGTACAGTATGGCCATGGCTGTCAGTTTATCCAGATGAAACCAAATGCCGAGGCGGAGCTGCGCAGTTATATTTTCCGCAAGGAGCTGGAACAGCGCAAGCGGGGCCGTGAACGCTGAGGGACCCGTATCGTCCGCGCCGGGGACTGCCCCGCATTTCTGAGCCTATCAGAAATGCGGGATTTTGTTTTATTTGGAAGGAATGCGGGGAAAAAATCAAAAATCAGTTGCATTTTTGTGGCGCTTCCAGTATAATGGAAACAGCAGTATGCGAAAATACACAGAAAAGGATTTTGCACATGATGAAACCTATGAAAAAGCTTTTAGCGCTGGCGGTCTCATGTTGTATGCTGGCAGGGCTGTTGCCGTATCCGTTTGCGGCAGCGGCTGACGGGCCCTCCGTTCGGGTCAGCACAGAGACGGAATTGAAGCGGGTATTGGAGAACGCGGTGGATGGTATGACCATCCAGATGGCGGCGCCCATTGCGATTCGCAATACGGTCAGCGACGACTCGCCGCTGGCGATTTCCAAAGAAGTCACCATCGACGGCGGGGGATATAATCTGACGCTGTGGTATGGCGGCATCATTTTGGGAGCCGACGTAACGCTGAAAAATGTCACGCTTGCGTTGGCAGATACGGCGTATTACGGTATCTATGCAAACGGCCATACGCTGACGCTGGAAAATGTGTGGCAGAGCAAAAGCACGTCGTCTGTCGGTCTGTTTTGCGGCAGCCTTGAGGGGACTACTTATACGCTGCCCGCGATGGGGACGCATGGTACCATAGTGGTCAAGGGTACGACCAACCTTGGGAATCTGTACGCCGGGAGTCAATTTCCCAGGCTGGAGGATCAGCCGACGGGAGCGCCGGCTGTATATCACGGGCCGTCTTCGATTTACATTGACAGCAGCGCGACCAGATCGATGGGGGATATTTATGCCAGCGGTGCGGCAAAAGTAGGGACTGGGACGCCTCCCCCGACGGCGGATCCGGCACTGTACCCGGTGAATGGGGAAGTGGATATTACGCTCTACCGCAACGTCTGCGGCTATGTGGACGGCACGGCGTCCGATACGAACCGGGCTTCCGTTTCCTATAGGGGGAATTCGACCCCGGGGGCGCCGCTGCTGTACAATATAAAAGAGCTTTCGGTCGAAAGCGGATTTTTGCGGCCTGCACAGGGCTCTCAGGAGGACTTTCCGGCGGTTTCGGTTGCGCCTGGGGCCAGAGTGGCTTTTAATGACCTACGATCCCCGGTGATTGATGCCTTTACCGGCGGCGGTGAACTGCTTCTGGGGAAGGAGCAGACATTGGAGATCAGGGGAACGGTCCTCGGACAAACCAAGTTCGCTGTTGATACGTTTCAGGAGGACGGTAGCTCGGGAACGGCTGAACCGGGGCATATTTATATTCAGGCGGAAGATTCGGAGGAGGAAAGCTTTTCCTTCCAGCCCAATGCTTCTCAGTCTTATTTAAGCCTGGTGTATGACAGTGTATCGGGCTCTTGGACGGTTGAGGGGGAAGCGCCCGCGGTGCAGATTGAGTCGCTCTCCGTAGAGGATTTGGTTGAAGTAACGCCTGAAGTGGACGAGGTAGAGGTAGCGGTTCCCATAGAGGTAGTGGCGGATGCGGGGGCTGGGACGCTTGCCCAAATTCAGATGGAGCTTATGGTCAATGGGGAGCCTGCCACTTACGAGGAAGTAGAGGGGCTGGATGGCTCGGATCCGTATTATTTTGTGGAATCTCTTGGATTGTGCATATTTTTCACATACGGGGATAATACGACAGATTGCCTTGTCATGTTCAAGGGGGACCGCAGCGACATAGAGGCGAACCGAGAGTTGCCTGCGCCTGGCGTTTATCGGATTACGCTGACGGTTCCAGCAGAGTATAGTACGTCTGGGCAGGCCATTACAGCGGTTACGGATTTGGTTGTCAAGGGGGAAACGTCGGATCTGCTGCCGGTTCCCGTTCCGACAGCGATCGAAGGGCTGGTTGAGAATGGCGAGGAGCAGACCGGTGTGCCGGAGGGCGCAGGATATCGGATCACCGGCAATACGGCGGTCGATGCGGGGACATATACTGCGATAGCAACTCTTGAATCTGGTTATATATGGTCGGATGGTACAGAGGAAGACCAAGAGATCCGGTGGAGCATTGCAGAGGCTGAGGTGACCGAACCGACGGTCCAGGATGCACCGACAGGGCTGAGCGGCCGGGAGCCGGACCGCGCGGGCGGTGAAGGCTGGATTATGGGGACATTCGCCGAGATGGAATACGCCTCCTCGCCGGATGCATCCCGCTGGACAGACTGTGAGGATGGAGGCACTGCGGTGCAGCCGGGGACGTATTATGTACGTTTTCGTGCTGATGAAGAGAATCATCTGGCGGAGAGCCCGGCCGTTGAGGTCGTTGTACCGGAATACAGCGGAAGTGCTTTGGAGCCAATTGTTCCAGAGGCGCCGGTGGGGTTGGATGGCGTAGCGCCGGAGTATGCAGGCGGCGCTGGCAGCATCCAGGGTACGACCACAGAGATGGAATATGCATCTGCAGAGGATCTGTCGGTCTGGCTGCCTTGCACAGGCGGCGGCACTGCGGTGCAGCCGGGC
>CANPPM010000114.1 GCA_947575935.1 uncultured Butyricicoccus sp.
CCAAGGGGATCGACAGTACCGTAAAATTCGCGGCGGAGGCGCTGGGAATCGAGGTATGATCCGTGTGAAATCCACAGATGAGCTTGAGCGGATGCGTATCGCCGGCCGCATTACCGCCATTGCGCGGAAAGCGGCGGCGGAGGCCGTCCGCCCGGGCGTCACCACAGGCGAGATCGACCGGATCGTCCGCCGCACAATTGAAGGGTTCGGGGCAAAGCCCTCGTTCCTCGGTTACGGCGGCTTTCCGGGCTCGGCCTGCATCTCGGTCAATGATGAGGTCATTCACGGCATCCCGGGGAAACGGGTGCTGCGGGAGGGCGACATTGTAAAGATTGACGTGGGGGCGTTTATTGGCGGTTTCCACGGCGACTGCGCCTGCACAGTGCCCTGCGGAGAAATCTCTGGGGAGGCGCGGCGGCTGATCGAGGTGACCAGGCAGAGCTTCTATGAGGGTATCCGGTATGCCCGCGAGGGCAACCGCGTCAGCGACATTTCCCATGCAGTACAGGCTTATTGTGAGGAGCACGGCTTTTCCGTCGTGCGGAAATATGTCGGCCACGGCGTCGGCACAGAGCTTCACGAATCGCCCGAGGTACCAAACTTTGGCAAGGCGGGGCACGGCTTACGGCTGCACAAGGGGATGACCCTCGCTATCGAGCCGATGGTCAACCAGGGTGTGTACGACGTCAAGGTTCTTTCCGATGGCTGGACCGTGAAGACACGGGACGGCAAGCTGAGCGCGCACTACGAGAACACGGTTGCGATCACCGACGGCGAGCCCGAAATCCTTACCAGTATCGATGGCGAGGTACTTTGATGAGGGCAGTACAGGTATCGGACATTGTAGTCCCGCTCCGCGGACGCGACAGCGGTATGCCAATGCTGGTAGTCGGCACGGAGGGAGAATACCTCCTTTTGGCGAACGGCAAGCACCGCCGCTTTGAGCGCCCTAAGCGCAAAAAACGCAGGCACACCGAATACTGTGCACCGTGCGACGGCTGGACGCGCGAAAAGCTTTGCGCGACCGGGCGGCTGTCCAATAGCGACATTCGCAAGGCGCTCGCGCTGTATGCGCAGAACATCGACTCTGAGGAACGAGGAGAGTAACATACAATGGCGAAAGATGATGTAATCGAGCTAGAAGGTACCGTCATAGAGGCGCTGCCAAACGCAACGTTCACCGTGGAGCTGCCCAATGGGCATAAGATTCTCGCGCATATTTCGGGCAAGCTCCGGATGAATTTTATCCGTATTCTTCCCGGCGACAAGGTCACCGTGCAGATGTCGCCTTACGACCTGACCCGCGGCCGTATCACATGGCGCTCCAAGTGAGCTCCATGGGGTGAAAAGCGGGCGGAGGCTTCCTGTGGCCTGGGGGCCGTTGTCCACCAATTTTGATGGAGGTATCAAGTACCATGAAGGTAAAACCGTCTGTTAAGCCGATTTGTGAAAAGTGCAAGATCATCCGCCGCAAGGGCCGCGTGATGGTCATCTGCCAGAATCCGAAGCATAAGCAGAAACAGGGCTGAGCGCGCTGCGGTCTGCTGCGTCTGGGCATAAGGCAGAGGACCGGCGCCGCTGCCGTCCGATAAGGCATTGGCAGAGCGCCTGTTTCCCTGCCGCAGGACGCGTTTGGCGTTACAGCGCGGCAGGACAACCCGCCGCGAAGGCGAAAATAGCAAACGAAACCGACAAGCACACCTACCGGGTGGCGCTGCAAGGGCGGAGGCGGCCCTTATACTGGTTTCGCCAACACGCCTCAGGACAAATACTTGGAGGTATTTACAAACTATGGCACGTATTGCCGGTGTTGACCTTCCCCGTGAAAAGCGCGTAGAGATTGGCCTGACCTACATCTACGGCATCGGCCGGAAGCTGTCGAATGAAATTTTGGCTAAGACCGGGATCAACCCCGATACCCGCGTTAAGAACCTGACCGAGGAAGAGGCTGCAAAGCTCCGCGAGGCCATTGAGCATGGCTACACCGTAGAGGGCGACCTGCGCCGTGAGATCGGTCTGAATATTAAGCGCCTGGTGGAAATCGGCTGCTACCGCGGCCTGCGGCATCGCCGCGGTCTGCCTGTCCGCGGCCAGCGCACTAAGACCAATGCGCGTACCCGCAAGGGTCCCAAGAAGACCATTGCGAACAAGAAGAAGTAAGGAGGGAGCGTAAACATGGCTAAGGTTCAGAAAAGAGGCGCCGCCGTGCGCACCAAGCGCCGCGAGCGCAAGAACATTGAGAAGGGCGCAGCACATATCCGCTCCTCGTTCAACAACACGATCGTCACCATCACCGACCTGCACGGCAATGCGCTGAGCTGGGCTTCCGCTGGTGAAATGGGCTTCCGCGGTTCGCGTAAGTCGACGCCGTACGCGGCACAGACTGCCGCCGAGACTGCTGCGAAGGCTGCGATGGAGCATGGCCTCAAGACGGTTGAGGTCTATGTCAAAGGCCCCGGCTCGGGCCGTGAGGCTGCCATCCGCGCGCTGCAGGCTGCAGGCCTTGAGGTCAACATGATTAAGGATGTGACCCCAATCCCGCACAACGGCTGCCGCCCGCCCAAAAGAAGAAGAGTCTAATCGAGGAGGAAACCGAACATGGCTAAGAATATGCAGCCCATTCTGAAGAGATGTAAGACCCTGGGCTTATCCCCCGCAGTGCTTGGCTACTCCAAGGAGACCAAGAGAAATCCGAAGCAGAGCCGCCGCAAGCAGTCGGAATACGGCATGCAGCTGAACGAAAAGCAGAAGGTGAAATTCATCTACGGCGTGCTGGAGAAGCCTATGCGTAAGTACTACGAGAAGGCTTCCAAGTCGGGCGGCAAGACCGGCGAGGTTATGCTGCAGGAACTGGAGCGCCGTTTGGACAATGTGGTATACCGCCTTGGCTTTGCCAATACGCGCCGTGAGGCGCGGCAGCTGGTGAACCACGGTCATTTCACTGTCAACGGCAAGCGCGTAAATATCCCCTCCTATCAGGTCCGGATCAATGACGCGTTTGCCATCTGCGAGAAGAGCCGCTCGAGCACCAAGTTTAAGACCCTGTTGGAGGAGAACGGCAAGAAGCCGATGCCCAAGTGGATCGACAAGGCTGCCGAGTCCTTTGAGGGCCGCATTGTTGCGATGCCCGCGCGCGACGATATTGATTATGAGGTCGCCGAGCACATGATCGTCGAGTTCTACTCCAAGTAAGCAGCACCCTCATTTCATGGGCGCGGCTTCTTTGGGGGACTCGCGTCCATATCAGGGAAGCTTTGAGGCAACGGAAAAGGGTGGCCCGGCATTATCGCCGGCCGCGCCGCATCTATTGCGTCAGACCTTTCTCAGAATTTTTGGCCGAATGTTAAGGAGGGTATTTTTATGATCGAAATCGAAAAGCCGCGGATTGATTGTGAGCATCTGTCTGAGGACGGCGGGTATGGCCGGCTGGTCGTAGAGCCGCTGGAAAGAGGCTATGGTACGACGCTTGGCAACTCCCTGCGCCGCATCCTGCTGTCGAGCCTGCCGGGCACGGCGGCAAGCAGCATCAAGATTGCGGGTGTGCAGCACGAGTTTTCTACCATCCCCGGAGTAAAGGAGGATGTGACGGAGATTGTCCTCAACATCAAGGGCATCATCGCCAAGCTACACTGCGACGGCCCGAAGACGGTTTACATTGAGGCGAACGGCGAGGGCGAAGTAAAAGCAGGGGACATCCATGCGGACGCCGAGGTTGAGATCCTCAATCCTGAACTGCATATCGCAACGCTGATGAGCGACGCGCGGCTGAGCATGGAGATCACCCTTTCCTCCGGCCGCGGATATGTACCGGCAGAGCGCAACAAGCAGTATCAGACTGCCATTGGCGTGATTCCGGTCGACTCGATCTATACGCCGGTGTACAAAGTCAATTACACGGTGGAAAATACCCGTGTCGGCAATATGACCGACTATGACAAGCTTACGCTCGAGGTCTGGACGGATCGGACGATTTCGGCGCGGGATGCGGTGTCGTTGGGCGCAAAAATCCTGCGCGATCATCTCGACCTGTTTGTCGACCTGTCTGAGGAGATTGGTTCCAAGTCGCTGGTGGTTGAGAAGGCGGAGGCACAGCACGACAAGGTACTGGAGATGACCATTGAGGAGCTTGACTTCTCGGTACGTTCCTTCAATTGCCTGAAGCGTGCCGGCATCAACACGGTAGAAGACCTGATTAATACTTCGGAAGAGGATATGATGAAGGTTCGGAACCTCGGCCGCAAGTCGCTTGAGGAGGTCATTGGCAAGCTGGAGGCTATGGGCCTGGAACTCGCAAAAAGCGAAGACTGACGCTGCTGTATGCCTGCGGGGCCTCCTGCCGTCTGAAATGTGTCCGCCGGGTTGGGCGGGACGGGATCCCCTTTTGCCGGGGACAGGCGTGTTATAGGCTGTTGCTGCAGGATTTTGAAGAATGCGCCCGTGGGCGCGTGGGGTGAAAGCCCCTAGGGGGACTCCTGCCAGGTTTGGGGGAGCGTCCGACAAATTTGTTAGCACGAAGTGCGGCGGTGTTTTGCCGCGCCGCCGCGCCTTTTGACCTTATTGATGGAGGTACAGAAAAATGGCAAGAAACCGTAAGCTCGGCAGACCGAGCGACCACAGAATGGCGATGCTCCGCGCGATGGTGACCTTCCTGCTGGAGAACGGCAAAATTGAGACCACCGTTGCCCGTGCAAAGGAGGTTGCCCCGCTGACCGAAAAAATGATTACGCTGGGCAAGAAAAATACGTTGGCATCCCGCCGTCAGGCGATGGCGTTTGTCACCAAAGAGGCGGTTGTCGCCAACCTGTTTTCTGAGATTGCGCCCAAGTATGCGGAGCGTAACGGCGGCTATACCCGCATTATCAAGACCGGCCCGCGCCGCGGCGACTGCGCGGAAATGGCGATTATTGAGCTTGTCTGAGAACTAGCTTGCTCTCGTTTTAAAAGGGATTATCCTGAGGCGTGCTCTCGGGACAATCCCTTTTTCGCTTATCTGTGAAAGCAATCGCGAGGTACGCACGGATGAGAATGGGAGTGGATGCAAAGCTGCCCTTTTCCGCTGAAAAAATACCCGTATTCGGGAATGGCTTGGATGATGTGATGCTGTATCATATGCGCTGGTTTTCGTCCGTGCGTCCCGCACACAGGGCGGGCGACGTTTGCGGGAGTCCGGCGCGGATATGGATTTTTTATCCGTACTGTAGGCGTGGAGGCCGGCTAGGGAGGCCGCGGTTTCCCTTGGCATGACGGAGCGTGCAGAAAAACGGTTGCGCTTTTGACCGGACTGTGATACACTAAATGATAGGTCCGGGCCGCCGGCTTTCGGGCCGCTTATTTGAAAATGGAGGTGCTGCCGCCATGCAGTATACCTATGATATTACCCCTGCGGATTTTATAGCATTGAACCTGTATTTTGTCGAACATGACCCTGTAATCCGGAGATCGTCGCAGAAATTGCGTTGGGTCGGAACGATGTTAGTCTTTTTCGGCGGCCTGCTGCTGATGCTGGCGCTTGGTTCGCTTTCTCCATTTGCGGTTGTTGTATATGCTGCTGCTGCGGTGCTGGTCTATCTGCTGCTGCCGAAGCGGATTTCTCACAATGTACGGAAGAATGTGGAGCGCACCCTGAAAACCGCGTCAAGCAAGTCCATCTGTGGGCAAAAGACGTTTACAATGGGGGAGGATCGCTGTACCCTGACCGGCGAGGAGGAAAACTCCAGCTACGAATACGGCGCTTTCAGCAAGGTGGTGGAAGATCGGGAGGAGATTTACTTATTTTTGGACGATGTGTCCGCGCTGATTATCCCGCACCGCGCATTTGCAGACGAAGCGGGCCGTCAGGCGTTCCTTACCGGCATTTCAGCCAAAATTGAGGCGGCAAAAGCTGAAAAAACCCCGGAATCTACCGTTGACAAACCCGATGGGCCGGTGTAAAATTAAAATAAATTGAAATCTGAAAGGCTTTGAAGGAAAATAGCAGGTTTCATCACCTTTGCATGACAGAGAGCGCGCGCCTTGGCTGGAAGCGGCGCACCGCAAAGAGAGACTTGCTTACCGATTCCCGAGCCGCGCGGGGGAAGCGCCAGTATCCCGCGACGGGTTGCTCCCGTTACCAGCACCGAGCGGTATGGCATGGCCCCAATAGGGGCGTGGCGTGCAAGCAGGGTGGAACCGTGGGACGAAGGCCGTCTCACCCCTGAATTCCAGTTGCAGGGGTGGGGCGTTTTTTTCACCCTCCCCGTATTTTGAAATGGAGGTTTTGTCCTATGTCAGAAAATCAGTTCACGTTCGAAAACAAAGAATATCGGGATACTTACCGTCATACGGTATCCCATATCCTCGCGCAGGCGGTCAAGCGCCTGTATCCAGAGGTCAAGTTGGCGATTGGCCCGTCGATTGAAAACGGTTTTTATTATGATTTTGACGCGCCGTTTTCCTTTACGCAGGAGCATTTGGAGCTGCTGGAGGCGGAAATGCGTAAGATCTGCAAGGAAAAGCTGCGATTGGAACGCTTTGAGCTGCCGCGTGGTGAGGCGCTGCAGCTGATGGAGGAGCGCGGTGAACCGTATAAAGTTGAGCTGATCAACGATCTGCCCGAGGGCGAGGTTATTTCGTTCTACCGGCAGGGCGATTTTACCGACCTGTGTGCGGGCCCGCATCTGGATACGACTGGGCGCGTCAAAGGCAATGCGCTCAAGCTGACCAGCTGCACGGGCGCGTACTGGCGCGGTGATTCCAGCCGGAAGATGCTGCAGCGTATTTATGGTACGGCCTTTCCCAAAAAGGAGGAACTGGACGCGTATCTTGCAGCGGTTGAGGAGGCGAAGAAGCGCGACCATAATAAATTGGGCCGCGAGCTGGAGTACTTTACCACGGTCGACGTGATTGGCCAGGGCCTGCCTGTACTGCTGCCCAAGGGCGCGCGCGTGGTACAGCTGCTTCAGCGCTGGGTCGAGGATGAGGAGCAGAAGCGCGGCTATCTGCTGACCAAAACTCCGTTGATGGCGAAGAGCGACCTATACAAGATTTCAGGCCATTGGGACCATTACTTGGACGGCATGTTTGTATTGGGCGATCCACATGACGACAGCAAGGAATGTTTTGCACTGCGCCCGATGACCTGTCCGTTTCAGTATCAGGTATTTCTGAACCGGATGCGTTCTTACCGTGATCTCCCGATGCGCCTGGGCGAGACCTCGACGTTGTTCCGTAACGAGGATTCGGGAGAGATGCACGGCTTGATTCGGGTGCGGCAGTTCACGATTTCAGAAGGACATCTAATCCTGCGCCCCGACCAGCTGGAAGCAGAGTTTAAGGGCTGCCTAGAGCTGGCCAAATATTGCCTGGATACGGTCGGCTTGCTGGAAGACTGTACCTTCCGGTTCTCGCAGTGGGATCCGAATAACCAGCAGAAGTATATCGGCACACCCGAGCAGTGGGAAGAAGCGCAGGGGATCATGGGTAAGATCCTGGACGATTTGGGCGTTGTATACAGCATCGGCATCGATGAGGCTGCGTTCTACGGTCCCAAGCTGGATATCCAGTATAAGAATGTCCACGGCAAAGAAGATACGCTGGTTACCATCCAGGTCGATTTGCTGCTTGCAGAGCAGTTTGATATGGAGTATGTGGATCAGGAGGGCAGGAAGGTCCGCCCGTATATCATCCACCGCACCTCGCTGGGCTGCTATGAGCGTACGCTTGCCTACCTGATTGAGAAATATGCGGGCGCACTGCCGGTCTGGATGGCGCCCGAGCAGGTACGTGTGATGCCGATGACTGACCGCAATGCCGGTTATGCGTACGAGATCAAGGCCGAGCTGGAAGCGAATGGCTTCCGCGTGGAAATTGACCCCTCAAACGAGAAGATTGGTAAGAAAATCCGTGAGGCCCAGTTGGAAAAGGTGCCTTATATGCTGGTGCTGGGCGATAAAGAGCAGGAGGCAGGACAGGTAGCCGTGCGCAACCGCAAGGACGGCAAGACAACCGTCATGCCGCTTCCCGAGTTTATCGAAAAGCTGCGTTACGAGGTGGATAAAAAACTGAGATAAGCGGCGGTCAGTCTTCTGCAAGTTCCAGGCTGCGGGTCGAGGGCGACGCCTTGAAGACGCGCACCTGGTAGAGCTTCTGCGGTTCAAGCGGGCCAAAGGCAAAATGACCGAGCTCGTCGGTGTACAGCGACCCGACTGGTTGGTCAGGCGCATCCTGCCCGCCGGAAAGATAGATCGCGACGAGGGCGTCCTGTACCGGTTTTTTTCCAGAGAGCACGGTGCCGAGCAGTGCCGGACGCGGGTCGGGCTGCATATGTACGGTGGTTTCTACCAGCTCGTTGGCGGCGGGTTTGACGTAGAAAGATTGGAACAGATTCAAGGGAAAATCTCCTTTCCGTCGGGGGCTGCTTTTAGGCGTCGTTTGAAAAATGGAAATATGCACAATGGCGAGGAATTTTTTCGCCAGACAAACA
>CANPPM010000115.1 GCA_947575935.1 uncultured Butyricicoccus sp.
ATAAGCGGACGCTCTGGGATCGCTGCAAGCCCTTAATTGATGCCATTACGGAGCAGTTCGCCTTGTGTGAAGATGCCGAATATACGACCATTTTCTTTTCGCAGGCCAAAAAGATTTCGAATCTTCACAATCAATATTATTATCATTACATTTATTCGGGTTCTGCGTCAGCCGGGCTGGCAAGCTCATATGAAAAAGCGGAACGGAGCATCCGTTTCCAGGGGACGGCGTTCCGCAATATGCGGGAGCACCTGAAACGGGTCGGGCTGTATGAGCAGTATCGGGAGAATTTTGAAATTTTTCGGGGCTTCCATCAAAAGTGTATGCTGTGGCATATTGCGGAATCAAATTTGAAAGGCGGGCAGAAAAGCTACCTCACCCGGTACTGTAACCGAGAATTTGAAAACGGCAAACCAGAGCCGCTTACGCAGGAGGATATGTTTTTTACACAGCATTTTGTGGAACAGACGAACGGGTTGGAGGCCATTCGGGAAAAGATCGTCTCCCCCAAATGCCAGGTGGTGTCCTTTGATGTCTTTGATACGGCGATCGTGCGGAGCGCCTGGCAACCGATCGACGTATTCGAATACATGGTCCCCTTTTA
Source organism: uncultured Butyricicoccus sp. (assembly GCA_947575935.1). Lineage (GTDB taxonomy): Bacteria > Bacillota > Clostridia > Oscillospirales > Butyricicoccaceae > QXXE01. The sequence goes on from CANPPM010000115.1 coordinate 605, forward strand.
CCGGGAACGAACCGGAGACCAGCATTCTTTTCCCAGCATCCGGATCTCTGCGGAGGCGTTTGCTAGGGAACAGCTCGGACGCCCCGGAAGTTTTCGCGAGGAAATCACCCTGGACGAAATTTACGAAAGCATGTGCCGCTTGTATCAGATGGATGGAAATACAGCGGAACAGTTAAAGCAACATGAAATTGAAACCGAGTTCGCGGTTTGTTCCGCCCGTGGGATCGTCAGGGAATTGTATGATTTGGCCCGCAGCTGCGGAAAGCGCGTGATTTTTATAACCGATACGTATCTGCCGTTTGGGATTGTCAAAGAACTGCTGGAACGCAACGGCTATACCGGGTATGACCGGTTATATGTTTCGAGCGAAGCAAAGGTTACGAAAGCGGGCGGCAGTCTGTATCGGAAAGTGATGTCTGATCTAAAAAATTTCAAAGCTGGAGAATTCTTGCATATCGGCGACAATTATCCTGTAGATATTGAGATTGCTGGGCAGCTGCGGTGGAATACCGGCTATATTCCAAGGGCAGTCGATGTGTTTTGCAATACATCGGCTGGTACCTATGCGGGGCAGCTGTTTGGCGCGTTGTACGCAGAACGTGGATTCAGCAAGTTCAGCAACAGCCTGTTTCTGCGGACTGCGGTGGCGGTGGGCGTCAACCAAGTGTTTGGAAACCCATTTGTGCAGTATAACATGGATTCGGATTTTAACGCGGATCCCGCTCATATCGGGGCCTTTGCGCTGGGGATGCATACCTGTGGATTTTGTCAATGGCTGTTGGAGCAGCTGGACTGCAGCCGGAAGGCTGGGGTTGTCTTCCTTGGGGAGGAAATGAAATGGTTTTACCAGGCGTTCCAGCGGATATGCCAAATCCGGGGGCTGGACATTTCCGCAGAGTTCATTGGGCTGAAAAAAACGGCCGCTTCGATTCCGAGATTCTATTGCCGCGACGCGCTGTATTACATTCCCAGTATCGTGGAAATTACCGTCTTGACGCCGGAAGATCTGTGCGATGCGTTGGAATACTGCTTAAAAGATACGTTTATTGAAAATCGAACCGAACTTCTCGAGCGCCATGGGATTGTGCCGGACAAAAAATTCTCTTCTTATGCCAAGATCAAAGTGGTATTGGATGTGCTACATGATGAATATGTGGATGAAGAAAAAATACAGAACGGCGCGCCGGAGGTTCCGGATACGCAGCTGTGCGTGATTTCGGGTTTGAATATGGATGTGAATTCCGCTCTGCATGAGACCGGATTCTCTGGAGGGATCTATTCGATGTACCGTCCCGTCATTTTTTCATGGTTCGGGTTGAAAGCGTACAGCGGTCTGAACGTGGATGCCGGCTTTGGGGAAATCCTATCCGCCTTTCTACGGGATCCGGATCAGGAGGATGTCGGCAGCAAAAGCATTTTATGCGTTATGCGGAAACATGCCCTTGACTATATCCGTGATTTTTACGCGCTTTATCCACGCTGCGGGACGCCGGCGATTCAGGATGATCTTCTGTCTGAGCCGCTGCATTACCTGATTCGGCACGCGAAACCTCTGGATCGGTATATTTTTGCAACGATACCGTTTGATGAGGATCTTTCGGTCAGCGATTTTTGGGGGATGTATGCAAAGCCGCTCCCGGACGTCGAACAGGAATGCAAAAACGAAATCTATGCATCGCTGAACAAAGTGCAAAAGCTGTTTTATCTGCTTGCGATCGACCATCCCCGTCTGTTTGAGACAGCCAAAGCGCGTCTGAAAAAATATCCGCGCCTGTTCAGGGCGGCGAAACGTGTTTATAGAACGATGAAACCAATCCAATCTTAACGGAGGAAAACGGAATGAAAGTGATTCTTTTAGCGGGGGGATACGGTACCCGCATTTCTGAAGAGAGCCAATTTAAGCCGAAACCCATGATTGAGCTGGGGGGGATGCCGATTTTATGGCATATCATGAAGCTGTATGCTGCACATGGCTTTTATGAATTCATTATTTGCGCGGGATATAAACAGCATGTGATCAAAGAATACTTTGCCGATTATTTTTTGCATACATCCGATATTACATACGATTTCACAAACGGTAAGAATGAAATGACAGTGCACCGCAGCACATCTGAGCGTTGGAAAGTGACCGTTGTCGATACCGGTGAAAACACGATGACCGGTGGACGGGTCAAACGGGTAAAGGACTATATTGGCGGAGAACCGTTCCTGCTGACCTATGGCGACGGCGTGTCGGATCTGAATATCACCAAGCTGGTCGAATTCCACCGGTCGCATGGGAAAATGGTTACTATATCGGCCTATAACGCCGGGCAGCGTTTCGGGGTACTCGATCTCCGGGCAGACGGGCGGGTCCATGAATTTCGCGAGAAGACACAGGGGGATGGCAGCATGATCAACATCGGCTTTATGGTCTGCCAACCGGAGTTTCTTCAATACATTGAAGGGGACCGTACGGTCCTGGAAAAGGTCCCGTTGGAGACGGCCGCCCGGTCGGGGCAGCTGATGGGGTACCGCCATGAAGGCTTTTGGCAGTGTATGGACACTGTGCGGGAAAAGGAGGCGCTTGAAAAACTTTGGTCGGAAGGCCGCGCCCCCTGGAAAGTGTGGGCGGAATGATGCGGTATATCGATGCGGATTTTTACCGTGGGAAGCGGGTCTTTGTAACCGGGCATACAGGGTTCAAAGGGGGGTGGCTATGCCGTATCCTGCTGCAGGTGGGCGCGGAGGTAACCGGATATTCCCTCGCTGCGCCAACTGCGCCTAATTTGTTTTCCCTTGCGGGGCTGGAAGGGGCTATGGTTTCCGTGATTGGCGATATCCGTGACAGGGGGGCATTAGATGCCGCGTTTCGGGCTGCAAAACCGGAGATTGTGCTGCATCTTGCAGCGCAGCCGATCGTACGGGAAAGCTATCGGGATCCGGTCTATACTTATGAAACCAATGTGATAGGGACGGTGAACCTTTTGGAATGCATCCGGGGAAGCGCCTCCGTCCGAAGTGTTTTGAACGTGACCACGGATAAAGTCTATCAGAACAATGAATGGGTTTGGGGATACCGGGAGGACGAGCCGCTGGACGGCTTTGACCCTTATTCCAATTCAAAGTCTTGCTCGGAACTGGTGACGCATAGCTATGTAAAAAGCTTTTTTGCGGATGGGGATACTGTGGTTTCGACCGCACGCGCAGGCAACGTGATCGGCGGGGGCGACTTTGCTAAGGATCGTATCCTTCCAGACTGCATCCGCGCCGTGCAGGAGGGCCGGGAAATCATCGTTCGGAATCCGCATTCCACACGGCCCTACCAACATGTACTGGAGCCGCTTTTCGCCTATCTGATGATTGCGGAGCGTCAGTATCAGGATCGCTCTTTTGCAGGCTGGTATAACGTTGGGCCGGATGAATGTGACTGCGTCACCACCGGGGAGCTGACGGAACTATTCTGCAGGAAATGGGGGGACGGTGCACGTTGGATCAGCCGGGCGGAAGCAGATGCACCACATGAAGCAAATTTTCTGAAACTGGACTGTTCAAAGCTGAAGGGGAAATTTCATTGGCAGCCGCGCTGGCACATTGAAGAAGCCGTTGAGAAAACGGTGCAGTGGAGCCAGGTCTGGCTGTCAGGCGGCGCGGTTCCGGAAGAGATGGATCGTCAAATCAGGGCCTATCAGGAGGGATAAGTATGCAGATTATTGTGACCGGAGCAGGGGGATTTGTCGGCCGGAACCTGACAGCCTGCCTGTTGGAGCATGGCGATACGGTAACGGCGGTTGATCTTGCAGGCTCTGCGTTAGACTCCCTGCAAAGGGACCGTCTGGAGATCATCGGGCTAAGGCAGGAGGACACGCCGGACCGGTTATGCAGCCTGCTGGCCGGGCGGACATTTGATGCGATGGTGCATCTGGCGTGGGTCGGGGCAGGCGGTCCTTTGCGTGCCGATTACCGAATCCAGCTGGAAAATGTACGTACAGCGCTGGATTATTATACGGCGGCTGACCGGTTGGGCTGTAAAAAATTCGTGGCGGTCGGCACGATTGGCGAATATATGGCGCAGCTGGCAGAGAAAAACAAGATCCATTCCGAAAACTTTGTCTATGCCAACTGCAAAAGCATGACACACAACCTTTTAAATATCATTGCATACCGGAAGGGCTGCAAAGCGGTTTGGGCTACGCTTGGAGGATTGTATGGTGTGGGAGATTCTACAAATAATCTGGTGAACTATACCCTGAAAACGTTGCGCTCTGGGCAGCGTCCGACCTTCGGTCCGGCAGAACAGCCGTTTGACTTTGTGAATATCAAAGACTGCGTGAATGCGCTTCGTCTGCTTGCCGTTACAAATACCGTTTCTTCAGAATTTTATGTTGGCAGCGGCCGTCCCAGGCCGCTGAAAGAATATTTAATAGAAATTGCGGATTATGCCGGCAGTGGGATTGGCATTGGCATCAATGAACGTCCGGACGATGGGACACGGTATCTTTATGAGTGGTTTGACATCACTGCGCTGGTCGATGAAACCGGCTATCAGCCTGCATACACTTTTGAAAAGGGGATTAAGGAAATCATAGGCCGTCTTACGGAGGAGGAGTAATACATGTCTGTTCAGCAGTTCAATTTTGAAAACGTCGCTGGAATCGAAGGGTTGAAAATTATTTCTCCTTTTATAGCCAGTGATTCCCGAGGAATGTTCAGAAAATCGTATGAACATAATATTTTCCGGAAAAATGGCATTGATATGCCGGTTTCTGAGGTGGAGGAGTCTGTTTCTGCAAAAGGGGTGCTGCGTGGTCTCCATATGCAGCATACGAAGCCCCAGCATAAACTGATCCGTGTCACGAAAGGAAAGATATTTGATGTTGCGGTGGATGCGCGAAGAGGCTCCCCTTCTTTTGGAAAGTATTTTTCGATCATTTTGAGTGCAGAGCCTTATAAACTGTTGTATATTCCCGCGGGATTTTTTCATGGCTTTTTATCGTTAGAAGATGATACAGAATTCAGCTGCATTTGCGGGGAAGATTATAACCCGGATTATGACGCAGGCATTCGCTGGGATGACCCGGATATTGGAATCCGCTGGCCCCTGGATGAAGTGGATACGCTGATTTTGTCCGATAAAGATAAACATGCGCCTACATTTCAGGAATACTGCGCGAAATACACATGGTAAGAGGAACAAATATGTATGATTATCTGATTGTCGGTTCAGGTTTCTGCGGAAGCGTAATTGCCAGGAAGCTTGCGGAAGAACTGGACAAGAAAGTTTTGATTCTGGAAAAACGGGATCAGATTGCAGGCAATATGTATGACTATCCAGATGAAAACGGGATCATGGTTCAGAAATACGGGCCGCATACGTTTGTCACGGATAAGCCGGAGATTGTGGAATATATTTCCCGATACGGCGGCTGGCATGAATATGTCGTTTGTACCGAGGCTGAGATTGACGGTCAGCTGATTCCCAGTCCATTCAATTTCAAAGCGGTGGAGATGATGTACCCTCCGGATCATGCGGCGGAGCTGATTCGCCGTCTCAAGGCCAGGTTCCCAGGGGAAGAGCGGGTTCCAATTTTTATGCTGGCTGAATGCGGCGACGAGCTGATTCAGGAATACGCGGAGCGGATGTATCAAAAAGATTATATCCCGTATACCTGCAAGCAGTGGGGGATCCCGCCGGAAAAGCTGGATCGGAGTGTCATCGCCCGGGTTAAAATTGTACTATCTTACGAAACAAAGTATATGCAGCAGAAATACCAGCTGATGCCGGACGTCAGTTTTACACAATTTTTTGGTTCGTTGCTGGACCATCCCAATATAACGGTCCATACCGGCGTCGATGCGCTGGAACATCTTCGGGCGGATACAAAAACGCATACGGTTCGGTTTCAGAACGGGGAAGCGTCCGTACCGGTCGTTTACACGGGCCCGATTGATGAATTGTTTGGGAACTGCTTTGGGCGGCTGCCTTATATTTCGTTGGATATTCGAAACTTCACGCATTCTGAAGATTACCACCAGAGAACGCCGATTATTGTATATCCTCAGGCGGAAGGATATACGCGTTCCAGTGAATATAAATATTTTTATGGACAGAAAGCGGAAGGCACAACGGTATCGTTTGAATATCCGATGCCCTATGACCCGGATGCGCCGATCGGGAATATTCCTTACTATCCTATTATCAATGATGAAAATCTGCAGGTATATCAACAATACCGGGCGCTTGCGAATCAGTTCCATAATCTTTATGTATGCGGGCGCCTGGGCGATTATAAATATTATAACATGGATGCTGCAATTGAGCGTGGATTTGAGATCGCCGGAGAGATTGCTGCACGCTGACAGGGCGATGACCGCAAAGGAGAAGGGCAATAGAGTAAATTTGCCCCAATATGAATTTGGACACGATTTAACGCATATGGAATGCCCTGGGATATCCCCCAGGGCATTGCTATCGGTTGGCTGAGAGCCGGCAGATGTGGGTCTCAGGTAGATGGAACGATGGGATAAAGGTTAGAAATATTTTGGGCCTTCCCATACCCCATGTAAACTACCTCGTTAAAAATGGTATGGACAGAGACCAGGAAAGCCGTCTGCTGCCCTTAGAAGCGGCGCTAAGGCGCTTGGTATCGCTTTTCAGATTTTTTGATATGGCTGACCTGCGAGGCTTCGGTCCCGCGGGGGGAGAGAGGGCGGTACGTATGCAGACGGCCTGCAGTCGGAGATTGTGACGCCTGCATGAAACTGGTTTGGCAGAATCCTGACAGAAAAAAATTATCTGTGCAGTCTTGACAAAAATGCAGGTTTGCGATATCATAAAATTGTAAAAAACGTGTGGCGCTCCATCGGGCGCAGGAAAGGGGCGTTTACGAATGAAAGATAATCTGGTTATCACAATTGGCAGAGAATATGGCTCGGGCGGCCGGGAAGTCGGCAAAAAACTGGCACTCCGTTTGGGGATCGCTTTCTATGATCGCGAGCTGATTACGCGTGCGGCCAAAAAATCAGGGTTTGATGAGGAAATGTTTGAACAACTGGACAAACGTGCGACCAACAGTTTCCTGTATTCGCTGACCATGTTTGGTACGGCGGGCAGCAACGGCATGTCGCTGACCGACCAGCTGTATTTGGCGCAGGCAAATGTGATCCGGGAGCTTGCGGATATGGGGCCGTGTGTGATGGTGGGCCGCTGTGCCGACCATGTACTTCGTGAGTATACCAACCGTTTTGATTTTTTCGTTACCGGTTCGATGGAGGCACGCGAGGCGAGGCTGCGCACCAGTGGGGATTATGAAATTACCGGGCGTTCGATCGCCTCAGCACTGGAGAAAATGGATAAACAACGCGCGACCTACTATAATTATTACACCGGGCAGGTTTGGGGTAAGGCCAATCATTATGATCTGTGCATCAATGCCGGACGTATCGGCGTGGATGCATCGGTCGAGTTGATTTTGGATTATATCAATAGAATGAAGAAATAAGCGCTGCGTCGTTCGCTGATGCAGGGCCGTTTACAAATAAGACGTACGCAGCCCGCGTACGTCTTATTTGTGTGATCTTTTCGGTGGCATTGCCAATTCAAATAGGGAATCATCGTTGGTTGGGAAAAAAAGAAATCATGCTGG
>CANPPM010000116.1 GCA_947575935.1 uncultured Butyricicoccus sp.
GCCGGAAGAAGCCGCAGGCGCTGCAGCTGCCGGGGCGGGCGCAGACGAAGCAGGAGCAGGCTCTTCAGCATCCGTCTCCAGTCCAAAGCCAGCCACCAGTTCTTTTGCAAGCTCGACCGACATGACATTCATAAACTCGCTTTTCAAGTCAGGTTCGATATCCAACGCAAACTTGACTACAACGATCGGCCCCTGTGGCACGGGCAGCCGCTCATTTTTAAACGCCTGCATATCGTCCAGATCAAAGGTCTGCGGTGTGGAAATATTGACCACCCTGCCAAGGAAATCAGAAAGCGCCGTAGAAGCCGCGCCCATCATCTGATTCATAACCTCACAAACCGCGCTCAGCGTGAGATCATTGAGCACAAATTCCTCGTCAGGGGTCTCAGTCCCCATCAAGATATCAACAATGACTTTAATATCACTCATCTTGAGGATCATGATATTACTACCCTCAAGACCGGTTACGTATTTAATCTCTACACCAATTGCAGGCTCAATCTCACCCAGCTCAAAGTCCTCTGCATTTACCAGAGAGACAGTCGGTGTGGTGATATCGACCCGATGGTCGAGCATATTGGAAATCGCCGTTGCGGAAGAGCCCAGACTGATATTGGTAATCTCACCGATCGCACTGATCTCCAATGGACTAAAAATATTACTCATTTCCCTGAATGTCCCTTCTTTCGGCGTTATGATAGACCTGCTTTATTTTGACGGCCAAATGCTTCTCGCTGACGCCCATCAGCCCATCGAACCATTTGTGCCCGCCGATGCGCAGGAATACCGCGCTGTCTTTTTTCTGGCTCAGATCAATGACGTCGCCCACATTAAGGTTATAGATATCGCGCAGCCGCAAGGTGGTACGCCCCAACTCAGCAACCACATCCAGACTGGAATCGCGCAGATGATCCATAATATCCTCTGAGCGGTCCTCGCCGACGGAGCGGCGCGCGGAAGTTTCCTGATTGATTTTTGTAAAAAGTGTCATTAGCATAGAGCCTGGAAGCACAATGCTGATACCGCCCTCGCAATTGGGAAATTTCAGCTTTAAATCGACCAGAACGACCGTCTCTTCCAAGCCGATTAAATGCACCAGCGTCGGATTACTTTCCACCCGACCAAATTCAAAATTCAGCTGTAAATAATTGTTCCAGCTTTCGCCCATGACGCCCACCAGCTCGCGCATCAGGCTCTCATAAACGCATAAATCCAAATCGGTATACTCATAATCTTCGCCAACATCACTGTCAACATTACCGTTTCCACCCAGCAATCGGTCCATCATACTGACCATCACGGGTGCATTGACATAAAACAGGATCGGATCCTCCTCATCCGCACCCTCCATACTGAGGTGGGCAACGGTCAGGACAGTTGAGTCTGACAAAGCATTTGAAAATTCAAAATAGCGCTGCTCCTCAACTGATTCAACCTCCACTTCACAAGTAGCGTGAAGCAGTCCGTTGATCCGCGTATTGATGATGCGGGAATAGTTATCGTAGATACCGCTGATCATTTTCAAGCGGTCTTTTGTAAATTTCCGCGGGCTTTTGAAGTCGTATTTCCGGTATTTCTTTTCCGGCACTTCCTCCTGCGGTGGGGCAGCGCCCCCTCCGCCCCTCATTGAGCTGAGCAGCGCGTCGATCTGGCTTTGTGACAATTTCTCCGCCATCAGCTAACCTCTTTTCCTGTCTATTCCTGCGTATCTTCCCCTGGCACAACAGCTGTGGCATCGGCCACATTTACACCGGCCTCTGGCGTCCCCTGTTCGGACTGCGCCTGATTGCCTGCGCGGGTGGTATAATATTTTTCAACTGCGCCGCCGACGCCATCCTCTACATTACGTCCGGAAATTACAATCTCCACACGCCGGTTATGGCTGCGGGTTTGTGCAGTTGCATTCGAATCGATCGGACGGTGCTGTCCATAACCGACAGTTACAAAACGCTCACCCGGGATTGTAGTATTCCGCTGGATAAAGACCGCGGCCTCTGTGGCGCGGTTAGACGCCAGAAAACGGTCGACCATCGGGTTATTGGGCCGCTCAGGCTGAGCCTGGGCCGTATGTCCCATGATCCGGATCTCATCTATAGAATCCTTTTTCTGCTCCATTAACGCCGCAATACCGTTCAGAATCTCCTGTCCTTCCGTCCGAAGCTGGAAACTCTCGCCGTCAAAAAAAACCGCGTCATCAAAGGAAATGAAAATATAACCGTCCCCTTTGACTGTTTCCATACTCTGACCGGCGCCGCTCTGCTGCGCATACTGCACCAGCGCATCAAACAGCTCCTGTATATCCTGATCGATCTCTTCCTGCTCGGATTTTGGCGGATCCTCTTCCATACCGGCGCCACCATACTGCTCTGCAGCAGGCCCTTCCTCACCGGCAGTTTCCGTACGATCATGGACCGCATTCGGATTGAAGCTCTGCACCAGCGCAAGCCACTTCTGCTGATCAACACTGGAAATAGAGTACAGCAGCACGAAGAAGCACAGCAGCAGCGTCACCATGTCACCATAGGTATCCATCCAGTTTGCGCCGCCTTCGCCGCCCTTTTTCTTTTTCATGCCTTGTCGCCTCGTTTCTTACTCGTCGCCTTTCCCCTTCTTGCCGCCGCCGTCGCTGTCACGCTTCTTCTGGGCGATAAAGGTATTCAGCTTTTCACGCAGGAGCTTGGGATTCTCACCGGCTTGAATGCAGGTAATTCCCTCTACAATGATCATCTTACAGAGAACCTCTTCCTCATCACGGGAACGGAGGTTATTCGCAATCGGTCCAAAAATCATATGCGCAAGGATACAGCCGTACAAAGTCGTAATCAACGCAACGCCCATGTCCTTACCAATAGAGGACGAGCCTCCCGAGCTCATATCCATATTCTGCAGCATATTAATCAGGCCCACCAGCGTACCGATCATACCAAATGCCGGTGCAACTGACGATCCCTTATCATACATCGCTGCGGCAGCCTCATGACGCGCCGACATACAGTCAATATCATTTTCCAAAATGCTACGGACACGGTCTGGGTCATTTGCGTCGACAATCAGCATAATCGCCTGCTTAAAAAACGGATCTTTCTGTTCCGCAGCCAACCCTTCAAGGGCAAGAAGTCCATCCTTACGGGCTGCCTGTGCCAATTCAACCAGCTGGTCAATATAATACGCCGGATCGTTCTTCTTCACATTAAACATGACCGCAAAATGCTTTGGAATCGCGGCCAGCATGCCCGCCGGGAAGCACGCAATGACAATGGCAATCGAGCAGCCAATAACGATCATAACGCTGGCGCCGTCGACAAAGTTCATAAGCTGCCCAAAATTATACGGTGGGAAACCGCCTGCCATGCCGAGTACGATAACGACGATACACAGCAGCAGGCCAATGATGTAAGTAATGTTCATTCTTTATTCCTGCCCTTACTTGAATTGGCCGCCCGTCAGCGGCGGTCTACAATAGTGAGCTCCCGATGGATATCCATGATCTTCGCATTATACTCTGTGATCTTGCGGATGATCTCCTCCTCAGTCTCACGGACGAGATAATAATCGTGGTTCATCATAACCACCTTGCACTCTGGGATCAACTCAATACACTCGATTTGGTTATGATTGATCAGAAAGCGTTCCTTGTTCATTTTTGTCAGAACGATCATATCTCCCTCTCCTTCCGCCGCGGCTGGGGGGGCGGGGAGAGATCCCCCGCCCACTGCCGTTCCAGCGTTCAGCTGTAAAGTAAACTACAATTACCGCTTCATGTTGACAAGCTCTTCCAGCATGGAGTCGGTAACAGTGATAATTCTGGTATTTGCCTGATAGCCGCGCTGCATCAGAATCATATTGGAAATTTCCTGTGCCAGGTCAGTACCTGAACTCTCCAAACCACCGCTGATGACCTTTGTACCACCGCTATGCCCGATCTCCGTGGTATTCTGGTTATCCTGCCCATTGCCTGCGCCGCCGGTCGCACCTTCCGAACGATGGTTCGTAATCAGGCCGCCCATACTGGTAATATGAAGGTTGCCCGCTCCATCCAAGGCCTTGAAATAGCGGCCGTCCACATGGGTCAGACCCTCAGGGTTATCGACCTGGCCAAGCGCAATCTGGCCAATAATAACCGGGGTATCCGTCTCTTTTGTAACGCCCTGGATCCGCCCTTCCGGACTGATTGTAATGCTGTCAAGCAGCACGCGCTCATAGGTAACGCCCTCATCGTCACCTTCCTGGCCGGTTACGTCTACCACTCTGCCGCTTTCATCTACTGTCGGATATACGATCGTCTTATTGCCGTTCGCGTCGGTCCGTACCATCGGAAGACGCAGTTCGGTCAAATTAGGCTGCAGCGCCGCACCAGTCGTCGCCCCATCACCGCCAGCAGCACCGCCTTCCGCTGTCTTCGTTGCATATGCAAAACCATAGACTACTCGGCCCTGATCGTCGGTTAAATATCCCTTGGGGTCGAACTTCAGGCGGCCCAAACGGACCAAATCAAGCGAACGCGCAGAACTCGTGGTACCATTGGTCGCAAGACCATCGGTAAAGGGTCCCATATTCTTTTCGCCAACCATCAGGAAACCGTCGCCATCGATACAGATATCCATCTCACGGCCGGTCGGAGAATAGTTCTTCGAGCTCATATCCATATCGATTGAACCAATCGAACAACCGTAGCCAATCTGCGCCGGATTAACGCCGCCCGAGCTGTCTGTACCGTCCGAACCGCCACGCGAGGTGGTATAAAGCGATTCCTTAAACGTATAGCTCGAAGCCTTAAAGGCATTTGTATTTACATTGGCGATATTGTTGCCAATAACATTCATCGCACTCATGTGCGTCTTCAGTCCGGCAACCGCCGAGTACATAGCGCCAGTCATATAATAAAAACTTCTCCTCTCTGAATTGAAGCCAGGCGGCAGAAAGCAATCCGCTTCCTGCCAAAGCATCCATTTCGGACCTGCTTTTTTACCTGTAAAACGATTTACAGCAGCACGGCAGCATCAATATTCGTAAAAATCTTTTCTTTCATCTCATCCTGCGAGATAGTCGTAATCACTCTGTTGTGCGGAACGTTGATAATAAACGCTTGCTCCCCGCCGAGTGCAAGAATATTCACCGCGCCCTTTTCCGATGCCCGCCCGATCGACCCGGCCAACTTATCCATCAGCTCAGGGGTCAGCTCGATACCGCGCTCCTCAACACGAGTCAGCGCGTGCTTGGAAAAGTTTAATGGCTGCTGTGCGGTCTGCGCCTGTTGAAGCTGCTGCTGAAGCATCGCGCCAAAGCTCTGCTGCGGCTGTGCTTCCCTTTGCGGTGCGCTACCTTTGCGCAAAGCGCCTCCCGCCGGTGTAATGCGGTCGATCACTGCTGCATACACCTCCCGTTATTCCTTCGGGGCGACGTCTGCGCCGTTATCTCCGGCCGCGTTATTATCCTCAATCGGTCCAGTTTCAGTTGATGTGTCCCCGCCAGGCTCCGGCGTGGTCGAATCCCCGTCCGCATCAGGTTTTTCCGTATCGGTTCCAGGCTTATCGCTGCCGTCCACATTGGGCATGCGGCCAACTGCCATAATATCTGATACCAGATAGATGTCATCCCCAATAAAAATAACCTGCTTGCCGTCAAGCTGTCCGGTACCGGTAACAACGCCGGTAATCTCCTTCATATCCGTAAAATCGGAATTGTAAACGCCAACTGTAACTTCCTTGCCAATTAGAGAAGCGCCATAGGTCATGTTCGTGCTGTCGCTGATCAGCTGGCTGATATCAGTAATCGCTTGAATCACCGACATCTGCACCATCTGCGTCATCATAGTAGAAGTGTCCGCAGGATTATCAATATCCTGATTCTGGAATGTCGCAACCATCAGCGTCAGGAAATCAGTCATGTCCAGGCTGGTACCAGCTTTTTTATTGGTGGACTTTTTTGCTTGATAATACTGATTGCTGATATTAATCTGATTATTAAGATTATCATACGGATTTGTTGCTATCGCCATAATGATATCGCTTCCTTTCTAAAAAATTGATTCCAGGTTTAGTCCAGCCCAACCAGTCCCAGACGCAGCTGCTGGAGGAAATCGCCGTCATTGCGGTCATCGTCCTTTTTCTGCTGGCGCTGCTGCTGATGATGGGGGTTGTTCTGTCCGTCCGGATTCAGGAACTGCTGTGCCTGCGGCTCATGCGTGCGAGTCTCCACTTCGACATGGACGTTCTGCGTACTGTTTGCCAGCATATTCTGCAAACTTGCTGCATGCCGGTCAATCAGCTGCGCCGCCTTCTCAGTCACCGTTGTCAAGACGATACTTAAATTGCCATCCCCAGAGCGTGTGATCTCAATGGTCAGCTGCCCCAGGCTTGCAGGGGTCAGGCTAAGCTCCACTGTACTCTCACCCTGCGCCATTGCCTGCTCAATATGCTGAACAAGCTTCTGCGCTGCATCATCGGCCTGCGGCTCTACCAGCTCAGCAGCTTCCGCTACCTTAACCGGGACGGTCTCCATGCGCTCGAACACCGGTGCTTCAGCTGCCACCGAGGCATCCTCAACCACTGGCTGATCATTGTCATCAACCCGAACCGCAGCCCCCTGCTGTTTCTCTGGGGCCACATCGGCCTGCTGCTCCGTTTCTGACTGTGCATCCGCAGTCACCGCCTCAACCGGCTGTTCAGAAACAACCTCCAGGGCAACCGCTTCTTCAGCCACCGGTCCGTCAATCAGCTGTTCCTGACCCGCCTCTGCGGTCACAACCGGCGCTGCCGCTGCCTGCTGCGCAAGCAAGTTTGTCTCCGGCATAACAGCCTCTGCCGCTGCGGGAGCAATGTCTGCCACCTCAACTGGAGTAATCGTATCAACCGGAATCATCGGCTGCACGGTCACAAGCGCTGCTGCGATGGACATTTGTTCCATCCCTGGCTCCTCCTCGCCGGAAACCGCACCGGTTTCCGCCGGCCCGGACGTCGAGGTCCCGCCTTCACTGGTGTTGTCTGTCGTGAAACCCTGCTGTTGGCCCGCCTGCTCAAGCATCTTCTCAAAATCCGACTGATCGGAAGAAGAAGACCCGCTTTGCTTGCCGGAAACCTTCTGCTTCGCACCGGTGTTGATGAGCTGTGTCATCAAATCTACACCTTTCATGCGTGTTGTTTCACCTCCTTAAAAATAAAATATCTATGAGAAACGCGCGGTATTACGCGTTACTCAGCACTCTTTTTGTCGCGGTCAAATCATCAATAAACCGCTCCTCATCTCTGCGAAGATCATAGTTATAATCCTGAAGCTTGATTTCCTTCAACTTTTCCAAGGTTTTTGTCTCCACACGGCTTTCTACCACGCGGGCCCGTTTTTCCTCCTCGATACGGCGCAGCTGCGCCAGCTTCTCTGTCTCGCGCTCGATCTCCTGTACCAGCGCCTGCATACAGTTCTGATATTTCAGGGCTTCGAACATCGTCATACCCTCGGCCTGCCTCTGCCGGAACTCTGCCTCGTAGCCAGCCCGGCGGCCCTGCGCGTCATCCAACACAGCTTCTTGCCGGGTGACCTGCGCGACCGCCGCGCCGTGCTCCACCAATCTATTGTCCAGCACCTGCTGCTTATAGCCCAGAACAGTATCCAGCTGGAATCGGAACTTTTTCATATGTCGTCTTCTCCCCCGTTTTTAAGCGGTACAGCTACTGTATTTCAGATGCCGCTATTTTAGAATCCTGCGCAGCTCCGCAATTGACTGCTCAAAACCAAACGCCTCGTTCACGCCCTGCATCAGAAACTGATTGATCAAATCGATCTTAGTCAGCGCAAAATCAAGCCTTGGATTCGTCCCCGCCTTATACGCGCCAATAGAAACCAAATCTGCATTTTTTTCATAGGTACTCAAGATATCCCGCAGCTTAGATGCCAATTGTTGATGCTCCTCCTGGACAAGCTCAATCATCAGACGGGAGATACTTGCGCTGATATCAATTGCAGGATAATGATTGGCTGCAGCCAGCGCGCGGGAGAGAACAATATGTCCGTCCAAAATACCGCGCACAGTATCAGCAATGGGCTCGTTGGTATCGTCACCTTCAACCAGCACTGTATAAATAGCAGTAATCGAACCGGTTTTAAAATTTCCGCTCCGCTCAAGCAGCTTGGGAAGCTCTGCATAAATAGACGGCGTATAACCGCGTGCCACCGGCGGCTCGCCGATTGCCAAACCAATCTCACGCTGCGCCATTGCAAAACGTGTAAGGGAATCC
>CANPPM010000117.1 GCA_947575935.1 uncultured Butyricicoccus sp.
GCCCGAGGAGCGCCTAGACATCATCGCCTCCTTAGAGGCAGGGGGCATCTTCCTGCTCAAGGGCGCGGTCAAGGATGTCGCGGATGCGCTGCACTGCTCGCAGGCCAGCGTATACCGCTATCTCTCACAAATCAAGAAAGAGGAATGATCCATGGAGCTTTGTTCTGTCACACCAGAGACCGTCCCAGCGTTTACCCGCGCCTGCGCGCATGAACATGTATTTGGATCGAAAGCGCTGACCGCGCTGCGCGCCCACGGCCTGGAGAGTGCGGCGCACCGTTATTTTCACCGCGGCGATGCGGCTGCGCTGTACCTCACGCAAGGTGTCCTTGTCATTTCTGCCGCCGGGGACTTTAACCCCGCGCCAATTGCCGCCTTTTCCCACCGCGAGCAGGTGCACGAAATCGATCTTGCCCTTCCTCACGCGCAGGCGCTCCGCCGCATGCTGGGCGGCAAACTAGAAAGCTCCTTTTTCATGGTCTATACCGGTCCCCCACAGCCGCCCGCTTGCCCGGGACTCCACCCCGGCGATTTGTCCGCAGTGTTTGACATTCTCCAACAGAGTCACGAATACTACCGTACCCACTTGGATTTCTCTGCCTGGAGCGCAGATCTTGACCGCAAACTCTCCCTTGGCCTTATGGAACTGTGGCAACTCGATGTGGACGGTATGCCAGCCGCTACCGGCTCCATCATCTCTGAAGACGATACCTGTGCGGTCATTGGCGCAGTTGCTGTCGTCCCCGCGTACCGCCGCCGCGGTTATGCCACCGCACTGAGCCGCGCGTTGGTTCACCGCATTCAACAGCGCGGCAAAACGCCGCGTTTGATTTCGGGCTATGACGCAGTTGCCGCGCTTTACCGGCAAATTGGGTTTACCCCCTGCGGACGTTGGGGAGAACTGTATTTATAAAAATTCACGGCGCGCCCGTCCAGGCGCTGTCAAGTTGCGCCGCCGCCAAGCGATCTATGTGAGTGAATCTATATGAAAAGCCGCAGAAGCATAATGCCTCTGCGGCTTTTACATTGCAAAAGGGACCGCTTTTTCCTCCTGCGGCATTGTTCCAACGGAAAACGCGCCGTCATCCTCCGGCCAAAACACCTGCTATCCGATCCCGTGATAAACAATCCCCAGAATAAAAACAACCAGCGCCAGCGGCACATACACAAAGCGTGCCAACGGGAAAAACCAGCCGGGCAGCGGGGCGCTCCGTCCACGGGCAAGCTCCTGGCCAATCTGTCCGGGACCCAATACAAAATAGATGGAGACGGCGCCCAACAGCGCGCCAAACGGTACCACCATAATACTGATAAAATCCATCCACGCACCCATTTTGGCTTCTTCCTCAATCATTAGGCCGACCAACAGCGTGATTGCAGCGCAGACTGCGACAGCCGGTTTCCGTCCGATTGCGAAACGGGTCTGCCACGACTCGCAAACCGCCTCAAACATATTGATCAGGCTGGTAATACCCGCAAAAGCGACCGAAAGAAAGAAAAATGCTGCGAATACACGTCCAAACGGGATCTGTCGGAATACATTGGGCAGTGTAATGAACAGCAGCGGAGGCCCTGAGCTCGGCTCAATCCCGAACGCGAACACCGCCGGCATGATCGCAAATGCAGCAAGCATTGCGGCAATGGTATCAAAGACCGCCGTCTGCACCGACGAATGCAGGATATCCTCTTCTCCTGACAGGTAGGTGCCATATACAATCATCCCCGAACCGGTAATCGACAGAGAGAAGAACGCCTGCCCCATGGCCATCACCCAAGTGTCGACCCGGAGCAGCGCCCCCCATTCGGGCACCAGCAGAAACCGATAACCTGACGCTGCGCCCGGCAACAGCGCAACACGCACCGCCAGAATCGCAAAAAGAATAAAAAAAGCAGGCATCAACACTTTATTAACCTTTTCAATCGCCTTCACGGCCCCAAACATCAGCATTGCCGCTGCAATCGCAATGACCAGGCAATGCCATGGCACGCTGCCCAACGGCCCAGTCGCCGCCGCAAAATAGTCCGCTGCATCCTCGGTCAGGATCTGTCCGGTGATCGATCCCCAAAGCGCCCGCAGAATCCAACCAACAATAATAGAATAGCCAATCGCAATCCCCAGCGAACCCATCAGCGGAATCCAGCCAAGCAGAGCGCCCAAGCGCCCTTTTCCGCGGGATTCCCAACAATAACGGTAAGATCCCAGCGTTCCGGTGCGCGCACGGCGGCCGATTGCGAATTCAGCCGACAAGCCGACCAGCCCAAAGATGCAGATAAACAGGAAGTAGGGGATCAGGAACGCCGCCCCGCCATTCTGGCCGATCCGGTAGGGAAACAGCCAAATGTTGCCCATACCGACCGCTGAGCCGACGCAGGCCAACACAAAACCGAACCGCGACCCGAAGCCGCCGTTCTTGTGAGTCTCTTTCATGTTCTTACCCTGGCATTCCGCCCGCGCGCCCAATCCCGCCGGCAGATGCCGCAGTGCCCTTTCTTCATATTTCTTTGAACCCGCTCCCCCCTGGGAGGCCAGCGCCTGCCCTTCCCTGTCAGCCGCCATTTTCCAAACGCAGAACAGCATCTGCCGGCCGGCATCTGCAGCAGTTCCGGATCTTTTCGGCAGCTGCCCCAGAAGCAACAACACCGCAGGCAAAAGACTGTGCGTACAGGTTCTCTTTTTATGGTAACACATCTTCTGACATTTGTCACGTCTTTTTATCCAACGGGAAGCCGTTCACCGGATCCGAAAAGGCGGCGTCCGACCCGACGCCGCCTTTTCAGATTGTTTCGATACTATTTCAGAAGATTCCAAAGCATCTGCGCTGTTTCGGCACGGCTTGCTCTTCCCTTCGGGTCAAAGCTGTTGTTGGCCTTGCCTGTAACCACGCCAGCCTGCTGCATCGCAGAGACTGCGGACGCTGCCCAATAACTGATGCGCGCGCTGTCCGAGAAAGAAACCACCGGACGGCTTGCAGCCACCGAGGACAGGCCGCGCCGGGATGCGTAATTATACAGCATAACGGCAAGCTGTTCACGAGTAATCGGCGCATTCGGTGCAAATAAGCCGTTACCTGTGCCGCTCGCAATCCCCTGCGACGCCGCCCAGCTGACCGCATTTTCATACCATGCCCCGCGGTCAACATCGCGGAACGCAGGATTCGCCGGGGCAGACGGACGGCCCGCATGGCTGTACAAAATCTGTACCAGCATTGCACGCGTCAGCGTCTCGTTGGGACCGAAGCGGCCGTCGCCCATTGCGCCCATCAATCCGCGCTGGATATTGAAATCAATTGGAATGTGGTACCACATCGCCGGATTCAGATCCGGATACCGGCGGGAGGGACAGCTTGTCAGCCCGTCGCAGGCCAAATACGAGTTATTTGTATTCGTCCAGGACGGCAGCGTCGTCTGCGTCAGATTGCCGGTCGAACCATTGGTAAAGGTCGCATCGACGGTAACGGTCCTTGCAGGCATTTTAAAGGTATACCGGTTATTACTGCGTTCCCGTATCCGGATTTCCCGGTCACGGCTGTCGGTAACCGTCAGTTCATCCAATTCATAACCGCTGCGCGGGCGCACAGTGATGGTTACGGTCTCGTCCTCCTCCGCGCGGGAATGGCTGACGCTGACGCGGCCGTTCTTGCTATCCAGCACCCGTATCCGGTAAGTGTCCTCTTTGCTGCTGGTATTATCGTCCTTGTCCTTATCTTTATCCGGGTCTTTGTCCTTATCGCCGCTCGTCGTTGGCTGGCTGTCGCTCCATCCAATGGCAATCGGAGACAGCCCCGTTACCACGAACGAAATGGAACTATCCGTCCTGGAGCTGACGGTCGGGTACTCAACATAACCGATTTTTTGGCCAAAGCCCTCCATAGTATACATATGCGCAATGGTGAAATAACGCGTATCCTTATTGCTGCGGCCCGGATAAGGGAGCGTAACCGTCAATTTTCCATCCGACGGGAAATTGGCTTTGGTAGCGGGCTGCCATTCGCCGCCAGACTCCCGGACCATCATCGTCAGATCATAAACAACCAGATTTTCCTCCCGGATTGTGTTGTTTTTCTGCTGCACTGCGCCTTTGAGAACCTTTTCAATATTCCCAGCCGAGCTAAGGCCGTTGTTCTTGAGAATCGCCAGGCTTTCTGCAGAGATACCCTTTTCCAGACGCATCTGGAGCGACTGCCCCGGCTGCTTAAGCGCCTCCGCCTCGGGCGGAACCTTAGGCGGCTCTGTGCTGGCCGTCTTGTCGCCTACCGTTGCCTCTACCTTGGGATTGCCTGTCGGCCATTCATAATTTTTCAAAACGGCAGGGACAAAGGCATCCGCCCAGGAGCCCGTCTTTGGCACAGCCTCAACGTCGGTATACTTGCCCTGGGTGGTATGCTGCGCAAAGCCCTGGGTACGCATGGCCGGTACAACCAATTTAACCGTTTCCCGATCGTCAGGCAAAAGGTTTTGCAGTTCAATCGTGCCGGTGACATCGGCCTCCTCAGACGAACCAACCTCTTTGTGGGCGCTCAGCCAGCCGGAGGCCGGCCACTGCAGCTGCCGCTTGCTGATCGTAAACGGATACTCTTCGGAGCTGCCGGCATACTGCCCGTCAACAGCGAAAATCTGCACCGTGTAGCTGCCGGCATCAACCGGCGCTGCACTCAGCTCTGTCCCGTTTGAAGTCCGCCAAACGCATTCATGCTCAGGCGAAACATTAGTTCCCTTTTCATCCTGGAACTTCAGATCCTCATAGCCTTCGCAGGGGATGCCGTCATATACCTTCCCCTTGCCCTTCGCCGTCACCGTAACAAGATCCTTATCGGTAACGGTAAGGGTGTGCACCTCGGTCTTGGCTGTATAATAAGAATCCGCCGCCGAGGTCACCGTAATTTTAATCCGTCTGCCATTGCGTATGTCGGTGCTGATCTGGAAGCTTTCACCATTAGCGATTGTCACAGGAGCCTCTCCGTCAATCTCATAGGTGATGCTGCCAACGGCAGGCTTATGCACCAGGTTTTCGTCCTGGTTATATTGGTTCTTCAGGGTAGCCATGACAGTGATGGATTCCCCAGGGGTGCATAGCTTCCCGTTTTCCGGGGTAAAGGTAATCACCGGCTCCGAAGGCGCTACCGTAACGGTAACCGGAATTTTATCCGGCAGCTCGTAATTTTTAAGATCAGGCGTAAACTGCACCTGGAAGACTGCGCCAGACTGATCCGGTACGGCATGGTTATTGTTGCCCTCCCAGTTCCAGTTGCCGGGTACAATCATTTCCTTGTCGTCCACCTTGCCCGCAGGATTCGTAACCACGACATCCTTTGTAATCTCGGCAAGCTGCTGTCCATACTGCAAGGTTTTGTTTGCCTCCGGAATCTCGGGGAGAATCGTTGCCTTTTTCACCATCACCGGTACGGTGACAGGGATTGGACGATAGCTGGTAATCGTGGGGACAAACGTCAGTTCACAGTCATACGGCATACTTGATGCATCGCGTACCTGGTCGCCGTCGGTCCAGACGAACTTCCCATCTGTCGAACCGCCGGTGAGCGTCAGGCTGTTCAGCGTCTGCCCGTAGGTCAGTTCAATCTGACCGGGCAGCTGCACCCCGTCGACCGTCGGCCAGGTAATATTGGACGGGGCAACCGCCTTGACGCTGCCGCCGGTAAACGTCTTTTCAATCGTGCCGCCGCTAATATTAAAGTTTGCCGCAAGGCCCGCTTTTAGCGTCGCCTGCACCGTAAACTCTTTGTTTTCTCCAACTTCCGCATCTTTAAATGCAGCCTTGACGGAGTCAATCACATCTACCGCCTTTAACGTTGCCGGTTTCAAAACCAGCTCTTCCGGCTTCAGCGCGATATCCGGCGTTCCGTCATATTCTTTTTCAACCGCCTTTGTCAGACGGTCGAGCTCCAAATCCGCCTTTAGAATCGTGCCGGCAGCGTTGGGCAGGGACGTGGTCGTCTGGCCGTTTGCGAAAGTGCAGTTTTGATTTTTCAGCCGTACCGTCCCAGTAACCGCTTTATTGTTCCCTGCATTCGCATCGGCAAACCTTGCATCCACAACTTCATAGTCCTCTGAACTCAAGTCAGGATTAAAGGCGACCTCCACACTGGCATCCGTCAACCCATTATAAGCTCTTTCCTCAACCTTGACGTCGGCAATCTGCACCTCGACAGGACGGATCTGAACGCCTCCGGTCACCGTCACGGCTCCATTCGGCTGCGTCAGGGTATAATTGCCGCTGGCTGCGTTGGCATCCAGGCTCACGGTCCCGGAAAAACCGGTAATAGATTGGTATGTTGCCGCGTCGCCGCTTGACAGAAGCCCCCACAAATTTGTGGTATTGACCGTTACCGTCTCCCCAGCACAGACGCCGTCCAGCGTGACCTTTGTAATCCTGACGGTATCGTCATTTGCTTTATAATCCCTGGATTCCGCCTCGACGCTGTTGATCGTCAGCTCACGCGGGATAATTTCAAACGTCCGCGTTTTAACCCCGGTATACGCGCTTCCCGCTGCGGCGGTGATGCCGATGATCGCCTGTGAGGTGACGCCGGAGTTGCCCTCATAGCTGATCGTGTAATCTGTACTCATAAGCGGGTTCCCGCCGCAGGTAACGATAATATCAGGCCGGTTTTTGCCGTCATAAATAAATTTACCGTCGCGAACATTGGGGGATTCCCGCAGTGTAATTGTCGCAGTGCTAAGATTGATTTTATCGTCATCCGCCCGCGGGGAAACACTGCCGCCCCCGGCTGTGCTGTCCGCAGCATCCTGTTTTGCAGGCGGCGCTGCATTGCTGTTCGTCTGCACGCCCGCGCTGCCCGAGCCCTGATTGGACGGGGCGGCGGACGACGGGCTCTTTTTGACCGGATTGCCAGCCGCATTCGGATCAGTCACGGTCAGGTGGAAGCTGCCGACCTGTGCGCCGCCCGATTCCAGCGTGAAATCGAAAGTTTCCGTTTTTCCGCTGCCGGGAGTAAATGTTTCCGCCTTTGCCTCAATGGTAAATGAAGCTTCTCCGTTCGCGTTCGTGTCAACCTTTTTATTGATCTTGCCCTTCAAAAGCACGTAGCTATCCGGCGCTGCATTACGTACCTGTACGCTCACAGTTTCCCCAAGCCGGCAGCTGGCGTTTGCAGGGGTGACGGTGACGGCAGGTTTCTGCACGCCGGCGGCGCTGCCGCCCGTTGTCCCGGGCGCCGCCGTATTGCCGCCCGTTGTCCCAGGTGCCGCCGTATTACCGCCCGTCGTCCCAGGCGCTGCCGTATTGCCGCCCGTTGTCCCAGGCGCTGGAATATTATTGGTACAATTTGTAATCGTACCGTATTGCACCTGACAAATATAACCCTCTACACCGCTTAAAAGCACATTTTCAATCTTTCCGTTCACGCCAAGCGTATCGAAAAGATAGCCTTTCAAACCGGATATCACATGCCCTGCACCCTGGAAGGTCCCGGTATAGGGCTTGGCAGTGCTGCCAATTGGCGTCCATGCGCCGGCGGTCAGCGTGATATCGGCAGCCAACGCTGCGTTTGCATTCGCAGGGCCGTCCGCACCGTTCACCAAACGGGCAAATGCCAGCAGACCAGCCGCATCCTTGATTTGATAAACGCCGTTCACCTGTTCCAGCACCGGAGCGGGCTGCACCGGCACAGGCTGCTGTTCCGGTGTCTGCACCGGCTGCTGTTCCGGCGCAGGCGTTTGAACCGGCGCAGTAGGCGCTGTGGCTGTATTGGCGCTGTCAGTCCCCGGTGAATTGCTGACCTTTTTTGCGGCCAGCGCCCCAGGCGGAAACATCGCCGATACCAGTGAAAGCGCCAAAAAAGCGCTGACAAGTCTTTTCTTCATGAAATCTACCCCTTTCTGGGATTCCCAATAGATTCGTGCCGTCCTGACGGTCCAAAAGCCTGTTCCCGCGACAATCTGGCTGCATAGCTTTCCTAGTGTCGTCGGGCTTTTCGGCCGCCGGGCGGGGCCTGATGCCAGGCAGGGCGTTCCGGATTCCACCAGTTAGGGCATATTTCCCGAGAGACGTCAGATCTGCTATGAGAAATTTCCAAGTGGGGAAACACAGCCGCCGGGTACGCTGCCGGAGATCAGAACACATCCTGCTGCAGCGCCTCAAAATCGGACAATGATTTTAAGCCTGCCGTTAAGAGAATGCACTCCCTGATTGCCGTCATTCCATCTTTGCCGCAGCCGTCCTGCAGACGCTGTCAGGCACTCTCTTCTATT
>CANPPM010000118.1 GCA_947575935.1 uncultured Butyricicoccus sp.
GCCGATGGCCCCGCCGAAAAACGGCGTTCAATTTTTTATCGGCCCGGAAAACGGGGAAAATCCGCTTTCAGATGCTTCTATGATTTATGCCAAGTATGATATTGGCGATCTGGGACAGGGTATGATTGGGATTGTCGGGCCGACACGGATGGATTATGCGGCGCTTTCGGCACGGCTATCGCACTTTGCAGAGGGGCTGAACAAACTGATTGCAAGCACATTTCTCGAAGAGCCCGGCAGCAAAGAGGACTAAGTAAAAAATAAAAAAGAAAATAGAGGTTAAGATGCATGATGTCTGAAAAAAAGACTCCTGAAATGGAAGATCCTGTAGAGGAGGCTGCGGCAGAGGCAGCCGAAGCGGCTGAAACGCCGGAAGAGACCGCCGGGGTGGATGAACAGTCCGGACCGTCCGGGGAAGCGGCGGCAGACGGCCTGCAGGCCAGATTTGACGAGCTGAACGAACGGTTTATGCGCATGGCGGCAGAATATGAGAACTTTCGAAAACGCAGCCAGCGTGAGCGCGAAGGGATACACGCCGACGCGGTTGCATACGCGGTGAAAGCGCTGCTGCCGACGGTTGACAACCTTGAGCGTGCGCTGAAGGCCGAGACTGCCGACGCCGATTATAAAAAGGGCGTTGAGATGACGTATCATCAGCTGTTGGAGGCGTTCCAGGGGCTGGGCGTCACACCGATTGAAAGTGCGCCCGGCGCTGCCTTTGACCCGAATTTTCACAATGCGGTGATGCATGTGGAGGACGAGGCGTTTGGGGAAGGCGAGATTGCCGAGGTGTTTCAGCAGGGCTTTCAGATTGGAGAGAAAGTCATTCGCCATGCGATGGTTAAGGTCGCAAATTAGCGGCCGGCCCCGCAGGGGATTCCCCTGGATTTTGCGCGGGAATCCGGCGGGCCTACTGCGGCTTGATGGATCAGCCGGAAAGACTTTTTGCAGGTCCGTTTTACTGGCGGCGTCAGGCTTTATATTCAAGAAACAAATGATGAGCTTTGAATCATAAAAAGGAGATTTTAAATTATGGGTAAGATCATCGGTATTGATTTAGGTACTACAAACAGCTGCGTTTCCGTGATGGAGGGCGGCGAGGCGGTCGTAATTGCGAACGCTGAGGGTGCGCGCACGACCCCATCGGTCGTTGCATTCTCCAAAACTGGCGAGCGTATGGTGGGTCAGGTGGCAAAGCGTCAGGCCGTTACCAATGCGGACCGCACCATTTCTTCTATCAAGCGTCAGATGGGTTCGGATTATCGTGTTTCTGTTGATGATAAGCAGTATTCCCCGCAGGAGGTTTCTGCCATGATCCTGCAGAAGCTGAAAGCGGACGCAGAGGCCTATATTGGCGCTACGGTGACCCAGGCAGTGATTACCGTCCCGGCATATTTCACCGATTCTCAGCGTCAGGCAACCAAGGATGCAGGCCGTATTGCAGGCCTGGAAGTGCTGCGTATTATTAACGAGCCGACTGCAGCTGCGCTTGCCTACGGCGTAGATAAGGAAACCGAACAGAAGGTCATGGTTTATGACCTGGGCGGCGGTACTTTTGACGTATCGATTCTCGACATTGGCGACGGCGTGTTGGAGGTGCTGGCGACGGCGGGCAATAACCGCCTTGGCGGCGATGATTTTGACGACCGTATTGTCAAGTGGATGATCGATCAGTTTAAGAAGAGCGACGGCATCGATCTTTCGAGTGATAAAATGGCGCTGCAGCGTTTGAAGGAAGCGGCGGAAAAAGCAAAGATTGAGCTTTCCGGCATGACCTCCACTTCGATCAATCAGCCGTATATTACGGCCGATGCAACCGGCCCTAAGCATTTGGAGCTGACCCTGACCCGCGCGATGTTCAACGAGCTGACTGCGGATCTGGTTGAGGCGACGATGGGCCCGGTGCGTCAGGCGATGAGCGATGCTGGCCTGCAGGCGGGGGATTTGTCTAAGGTGCTGCTGGTCGGCGGTTCGTCCCGCATTCCCGCAGTGCAGGATGCGGTGCGCAATATTACCGGGAAGGATGGCTTTAAGGGCATCAATCCGGATGAATGCGTGGCAATTGGCGCGGCCATTCAGGGCGGCGTACTGGGCGGCGAGGTCAAGGATGTACTGCTGCTTGACGTAACGCCGCTGTCCCTCGGTATTGAAACACAGTATGGCGTGTTTACCCGTCTGATTGACCGGAATACGACAATCCCGACGAAGAAGAGCCAGATTTTCTCAACGGCTGCCGATAATCAGCCCCAGGTGGAAATTCATGTGCTGCAGGGTGAGCGTGATATGGCGGCAGGCAATAAGACGCTCGGCCGTTTCAATCTGGACGGCATTGCCCCCGCGCCGCGCGGCGTTCCCCAGATTGAGGTAACTTTTGATATCGATGCAAACGGCATTGTTAATGTTTCTGCAAAGGATCTTGGCACCGGACGGGAGCAAAAGATTACGATCACGGCCTCTTCCAACCTGTCGCAAGAGGAGATCGAGAAGGCCATGCATGAGGCGGAACAGTTTGCCGCTGAGGATAAAAAGAACAAGGAGAACGCCGAAGCACGCAACAACGCGGAACAGCTGGTGTTCCAGTCTGAAAAGGCGCTGGGTGAGCTGGGGGATAAGATTTCTCCTGAGGAAAAGAGCCATGTAGAGGCCGAGGTTGCCAAGGTCAAGGAGGCGCTTAAGGGCTCCGATACCGAAATGATTAAGATGGCGTCGGAAAGCCTTTCCAAGGTGTTCGGCGATATCGCGCAGAAGATGTATGCGCAGCAGGGTCCGCAGCAGGGCGCGCCCGATATGGGCGGGCAGCAAGGCGGTGCGAACGGCGGCGACTTTGTAGACGCCGACTTTACCGAGGTCCATGACGATCACTAAGAAGCGGTTTCCCATTTTTTCAAACGCTGTCTCAGGGGGCCGTTACCGGCGGGTATCAAACAGGAAGCAGGTTTCGTAGGCTGGCCTGCAGCGTGTGTTTGGCTGAGAAGCCTGCGGACCGGGATCCAACACGCTTTCGCGGTGCATACAGTGTACGCCGCGAAAGCGTGTGTGAAACGGCGGCAGGCAGAGAATGCATTTTAAATGGAACGGGCAGGCGGGACGGGTTCCCGCCTATCCCTTGTGCATCCGCCATTTTGGTTTGTGAGGACAGGTTCTGATCTGCAAAGATTGATCCAGAATGGTTTCGAGGTGATTGATAATGGCTGATAAAAGAGATTATTATGAAGTGCTGGGGGTCGGCAAGAATGCGAGTGACGATGAGATCAAAAAGGCGCACCGTAAGCTTGCGAAAAAATACCACCCGGATTTGAATAAGGACAACCCGGAGGCCGCCGAAAAGTTCAAGGAGCTGAATGAGGCGTATGAGGTGCTCTCTGATAAGGAGAAAAAGGCGAAGTACGATCAGTTTGGCTTTGCGGGCGTGGATCCCAATTACGGCGGCGGCGGCGGGTTCGGCGGCTTTGGCGGATTCGATATGGGCGACCTGGGCGATATTTTCGGCTCTTTCTTTGGCGGAGGATCGACCCGGTCACGGCGGAACGCGCCGCAGCGCGGCGAAACGCTGCAGCAGCGGGTGATGCTTTCCTTTGAGGAGGCGGCATTTGGCTGCGAAAAAGAGATTACGATTGGCCGCGTGGAGACTTGTGAGGAATGCGGAGGTTCGGGCGCTGCGCCGGGGACTTCGGCAGACACCTGTTCTACCTGCCGCGGGACCGGTACCGTGACCCAGACCCAGCGTACGCCGCTGGGCATGTTTCAGACGCAGAGTGCCTGTCCGAACTGCCGCGGGACCGGGAAAATCATCAAGACGCCCTGCAAGAAGTGCGGCGGTAAGGGCAAGGTGCGTAACAGCAGGACCTTAAAGGTCAAGATACCTGCCGGGATTGACGACGGGCAGTCCATTCAGCTGCGAGGCCAGGGCGGCGCAGGCAGCAACGGCGGACCGGCGGGAGATGTGATTGTAACCATTGGCATCCGGCCGCATCCGCTGTTTACCCGCGAAGGCTCGGATGTGCTGTGTGAGATTCCAATTTCCTTTACACAAGCAGCGTTGGGCGTAACGCTGCAGGTTCCGACGATCGATGGCAAGATTGAGTATCAGGTGCCTGAGGGGACGCAGACCGGTACGGTCTTCCGTATGCGCGGCAAAGGGATACAGAATGTGAACGGGCGTGGACGGGGCGACCAGTTTGTACGCGTCAACATTGAGGTCCCGAGAAACCTGTCGCAAAAACAGAAAGAGCTGCTGCGGGAATTTGAGGATTCCAGCAATGCTAACCATACGGCGCGGCAGGGCTTCTGGGAAAAGGTCAAAAACGCCTTTAAGTGAAATTGCCGGCGCGGTCACAGAGCCGCGCCGGTATTTTTGTACAGCTGCACTGCAATATCGGGCTTTTTATCGCCGCTTCTGTGTAATCTGTCGAAATCCGGGTTTTCTCCAATTTTTTCTTGACGGATTAGGAACGGTGCTTTACAATAAAGATCAGACAATGGTGTCTGCGAGAAGCGCTTTCATCTTCGGATGAGGGGGCTTGCCGCAGGCGCCATTTTTTGTATCTGAAATTTTGTATGATCAAAGGAGGCATTTCCATGCTGCAAAAAGAAGGGCAGGTACGCATCCCCTCAGGCTGCGCGATCTCCGGTATTTTTCAGAGGGACGGCTCGCGTATTGACGGCTCGCACATCATCTCTTCCATTGCTGCCATGCATGACCGCTCCAATGGCCTGGGCGGCGGATTTGCCGGTTATGGGATCTACCCGGAATACAAGGATTTTTATGCGTTTCATATTTTTTATGACCATCAGACTGCGCGCGATACCTGTGAAGCATTCCTGAAGAGCCATTTTGATATCGTCAGTCTGTCAAAAATTCCGGTACGCCGTCACCCGCGTATTACCGATGAACCTATGATCTGGCGCTATTTTCTCGCCCCGCGGCATGCCAAACTGGAGTCCAGTCAACTGGATGAGCGCGAATTTACCGCCCGCTGTGTGATCCGCGTCAACGACCAGTTTGACGGCGCATATATTTTCTCTTCGGGCAAGAATATGGGGGTGTTTAAGGCGTCCGGATTTCCTGAAGATGTTGGCGAGTATTACCGGCTGGAGGAATACAGCGCCTACTCCTGGACGGCGCATGGGCGTTATCCGACCAATACGCCTGGATGGTGGGGCGGGGCGCATCCGTTTGCGCTGCTGGATACCACGGTTGTGCATAATGGTGAGATTTCTTCTTACGATGCCAATCGCCGGTTCATTGAGATGTTTGGTTATCACTGCAATTTGCTGACAGATACCGAGGTTATTACCTATATCATTGATTATTTAAACCGCAGGGTCGGGCTGACGCTGGAGGAGATTGCCCATGTCATTGCCGCCCCGTTTTGGTCGACGATTGAGGGAAAACCGGAGAAGGAGCGTGAGACCTTCACCTATCTGCGCAACGCGTTTTCCAGTCTGTGCATAACGGGTCCGTTTTCTGTTTTGGTTGGCTTTGAGGGCGGGTTGATGGCGCTCAATGACCGCCTGAAGCTTCGCTCTATGGTAGTTGGTGAAAAGGGAAAGCGTGTTTACATTGCGTCGGAAGAGTGTGCGATTCGTGTGATAGCGCCCTCGCTGGACCGGGTCTGGTCCCCGCGCGGCGGCGAGCCTGTGCTCGTCGGGCTGGAAGAAGGAGGGAAACAAAATGGCCATTGATTTTTTGTATCCACAGTATGAGGTGGTGCGCAATCTAGACCGCTGCATTACTTGCCGCGCCTGCGAGCGTCAGTGCGCCAATGAGGCGCACCGGTACGACGCAGATTTTGGCTGTATGGTCAGCGATGAGTCCAGGTGCGTCAATTGCCACCGCTGCGTTTCGCTTTGTCCGACGCGGGCATTAAAGATCGTAAAAACAGATCATACGTTTAAGGAGAATGCCAATTGGACAGGGAAAGCGATTTCTGAGGTGTACCGCCAGGCAGGCTCGGGCGGTGTACTGCTCTCATCAATGGGAAATCCGGAACCGCTGCCGATTTATTGGGATAAAATCCTGATCAACGCCTCGCAGGTCACGAATCCACCGATTGACCCGCTCCGTGAGCCGATGGAAACCCGTACGTTTCTCGGGAAAAAGCCGGGCAGAATCGCGCGTGATGCAGAGGGGAACCTGATCAATAATCTAAGCCCGCAGCTGCAGCTGAACGTCCCGATTTTATTTTCAGCAATGAGTTATGGTTCGATTTCGTATAACGCGCATGCGTCCCTTGCCCGAGCGGCGGCCGCGTTGGGTACGTACTATAATACCGGCGAGGGCGGCCTGCATCAGGATTTTTATCCGTATGGGGATCATACCATCGTGCAGGTTGCCTCGGGCCGCTTTGGCGTGTTCCAGAAGTACTTGGAAGCGGGGGCGGCGATCGAGATTAAAATGGGACAGGGGGCGAAGCCTGGTATTGGCGGGCATCTTCCGGGGATGAAAGTCGGCCCCGATATTTCGAAAACGCGCATGATTCCGGAAGGGACCGACGCCATTTCCCCCGCACCGCACCATGATATTTATTCGATTGAAGATTTGCGGCAGTTGGTGTTTTCGCTGAAGGAAGCCACAGCATATAAAAAGCCGGTGATTGTGAAAATTGCTGCAGTACATAATGTGGCGGCAATCGCTTCTGGGATTGCCCGCTCGGGTGCGGATATTATTGCGATTGACGGCTTCCGAGGCGGCACGGGCGCAGCGCCAACCCGTATCCGCGATTATGTCGGTATTCCAATCGAGCTTGCGCTGGCAGCCGTTGACCAGCGGTTGCGGGATGAGGGGATACGGGATCAAGTATCGGTTGTGATCGGCGGTTCAGTACGAAATGCGGCGGATCTGCTTAAGGCGATCGCACTCGGCGCGGACGCGGTGTATATCGCGACTGCAGCGCTGCTGGCGCTTGGCTGCCACCTGTGCCGCACCTGCCAGACCGGACGCTGCAACTGGGGCATTGCCACCCAGCGGCCTGAGCTGGTGAAACGGCTCAACCCAGAAATTGGTTGTACGCGGCTGGTTCATTTGGTAACCGCTTGGGATCATGAGCTCAAAGAAATGATGGGCGGCATGGGGATCAACTCCATTGAAGCGCTGCGGGGCAACCGGCTGATGCTGCGCGGTATCGGGCTGACCCAGAAGGAACTTGATATCCTTGGCATCCGGCATGCGGGGGAATAGGGGGCGTCTTCGGTGAAACGTGTTTATGTCAATGAGAAATGGTGCCTGGGCTGCCATTTGTGCGAGTATTACTGCGCTTTTGCCAATTCGGGCAAAAGCGATATGGTCAAAGCGCTGAAAGACCATAAGATTGCGCCGCGTATAAAAATTGAGGAGCGTGACACTATCTCCTTTGCGGTATCCTGCCGCCACTGCGAGGAGCCGTTATGCGTGAAAGGCTGTATTTCTGGTGCTCTGCGGATTTGGCAGGGCGCCGTACATATCAATTCAGACCAGTGCGTTGGATGCGGTACCTGTATCCTATGCTGCCCTTACGGCGCGCTTAGCCGCACCGAACAGGGGGCGGTTCAGAAATGTGAGCTGTGTCAGAAGAATGAATTTGGACAGCCGCTGTGTGTGCAGGGATGTCCCAACAAGGCGATTGTTTACGAGGAGAGGTGATTCTGATGAACTATTTGATTATCGGCAGTGGTACGGCCGCTGTCGGCTGTATAGAAGGGATCCGGGCGGTAGACCGGCAGTCGCCGATTACATTGGTTTCAGCGGAGCCTTACCTGCCATATGGACGCCCGCTGATCTCTTATCTACTGCAGGGCAAAACGACCGAGGAAAAGATGCTGCAGTACCGTCCGGCGGATTTTTTTGAAAAAAACGGGGTTACTGCATTGTTGGGCCGTACGGTTCGGCAGATCGAAGGCAAGGCTGCCGTCCTGGAGGATGGTACGAGGCGATGCTTTGACAAGCTGTGCATTGCAGCCGGATCTCAGCCCCTGCTTCCACCGGTAGCAGGGTTGGAGGAGGTGCGGAACCGGACCTGTTTTATGACATTGGAGGATGCGAAGCGCCTGCGCGCACTGCTTGGGGAACGGAAGGATAAGCGTGTGCTCATCGTCGGTGCGGGATTGATTGGGCTGAAATGTGCAGAGGCGGTATTGGGGCGTTCGCGATCAGTGACTGTGATTGATCTTGCGCCGCGTATCTTGCCGAATGTGCTGGAGGA
>CANPPM010000119.1 GCA_947575935.1 uncultured Butyricicoccus sp.
GCATTGATAAACGTCGAAATCATGATATTACCAATCTCCACGAGCACAGAACTCTCCATCTCGCCAAGTTGAGTATAATCACTGATTCCCCCATCCAGCATCGCGCTGAGCACCAGATTCACAAAATCCAATGGCTGCACCGAAAGCATGATACCGTTCAGCTCACCGCCGATGCCTACCAGTACCCCAGCCGTAATCGCCTCTGGCCCGCCGATCCACTCAATCGCTTCATTATACCCCATGATGCGCACTTCGGGATAAGTGATCCGAATCTCTCGTCCCAGCATAGAAGAAAGTGCGGTTGCGGCATTACCAGTTCCGATACTGCCGATCTCGCGCAGAGTATCAATCTCCATTGCGGTCAGCTCATCGTAATTCTTAATTGTCATAGCAGTATCCCCTTTAAGGCAGCTAGCTGCCGTATTTTCAACCCATTCATAAAGCGGCAAAACGCTGCAGAAGCAGACAGCCTGCCTATCGTCCCCAAACAGGCTTATACTTTAACGAAGATTATTCACCGTAGTTGTGATCTCATCTGAGGTCTGCACCATCCGAAGCGCATAACTGAACGAACGCTGTGATTCAATCACCTTCACCAGCTCATGCGCCAAATCCGTATTAGAAACCTGCAGGCATCCCTGCAGCAGCTTTCCCGTCCCCATCTGCACCTGCTGGTTTTTATCCACCGGTACAAAACGGTTGTCTCCCGTACTGAGCATACCGTTGGTATTAATGAAATCAAAAATACCAACCGGCAACCTAGCCTCTGGATCGGTGACTTCAATCAGACGGCCCTCATCACTGAGTACAAACCGGCCAAGGCCATCGGAAAGATACCACACGGTCTCCATCACCGGTTCAGCATTTGGATCTTCCCCACCGCCTTCCAACGGAGGAACCTCACGCTGAAACGAACTCATAATAAACGATCCATCCCGCGTATACGAATATTCACTGGTTGTCGGATCCCAAAGTGCGAAGAATCCGTCGCCTTCTATCGCATAGTCTAATGCACGCCCGGTTTCTGGCGTTGCTGACTGACGAAAACTGGTATCCGCACCAATCATAACGGATCCTGTACCACGAGGCAACTGCGCCCCCTCAGCGCCATTCATAAAATCATTTACCAGCGCCTTAAAGGACGGCCGCTTCGCCGCGAAACCATAGGTATTGACGTTTGCGATATTATTCCCATGCACATCCAGACGGCGCTGCTGCTGCTGTGCGCCAACAGCTGCGGTATAAAACGACATATCCATGCTAATTTGCCTCCCTTACATGCGACCAAGCTCGCTGGTCGTCTTCGTCATCAGGTCATCATACATTTTAGAAACCTGCGCGGCACTCTGATAAGCGCGTTGCTCAGAGATCATGCACACCATCTGCTTGACTAAATCCACATTAGAACGTTCCACCAATCCATTGACCACACGGACATCAGTCACCAGCTCAGGCTCCTGCCCGTTCGCAACAAACAATGCTTCCCGGTTCTTGATTGGCTGTGCATCCTCTGGAAAGCGATACACGCCAAGCCGGCCAAGGTATGCGCCGCCATCCGTATAAATTCCGCCGTAGGAATCCCCGTGCACCTTATCGGTCATCAAATAGATTTCATTGCCTGCAACATCCAGCACACGCCCTACCCCCGGCAGGGTCAAATACCCATCATTATCCAGTGTAAACTGCCCCGCACGCGAGTACACCCGGCCGTTTTCGGTATTAAACGCGAAATAACAGCCCTCATTCCCCTCAATGGCAAAATCCAGGGGCTCACCGGTATCGTCATAGCTGCCGGTGGTATAGTCGGTATAGTTCTCGCTCGGGACAGTAATATAACTCTGGTTCCCCAGATCGATATAAGTCTTTTCCTTATTGCCCACGCGCGACCACAAAACATCCTCAAAAGTCGTGGCCGTAAAGGTGTCTGCCTTAAAACCGGCTGTCGCAACGTTCGCCATATTGTTAGAAATCACGTCCAGATGACGCCCATGGGTAATCATTCCAGAAGTGAGATTATAAAAACCTTTAAACATGTATCGTACCTTCCTTTCATGCGTGGAACAGGACATTATCGAAGAAAATTCAATCTCCCTCAAAATATTGTGAAAGCCGTTTTCGCAGCTTACGCAACGCTTTTGTATGGATCTGTGAGACCCGTACCGGACTGACGCCAAGAACATCAGAAATTTCAGTTCGTTTTAGATCTCGCTCATGATACAGAGAAAGCACCAGCTGTTCATTTCGATCCAACGCAGCGATTGCCTCAGCCAGCACCTCAACCAACTCACTGCGCTGCAGCTCCTCTTCCGGATAGCGGGCATCACATTCCGCCGCCCAGTGCTCCCGGTTTTGCTCAATCATCTCTTCCAGCGAAATCACATTCCGTGTATATGAAATTGCCATTGCCCGGCGATACTGTGAAAGGCTCAAACCGATATGTGCTGAAACCTCCTCTTCCGTCGGCTCCCGCCCATACTGGATTGTCAGCTCGGCTGCCGCCTGATCGATCTTCTGCACACGCCTCCGCACGGAGCTTGCAACCCAGTCCTGCTTCTTCGCATAATCAATGATCATTCCGCGCACACGAATGGCAGCATACGCCTCGAAAGAACCCTTCTCCGGATCATATTTCTCGACTGCATCAGCTAATGTAATCAGTCCCTCATTGATGATATCATCAAGCTGCGCAAAGCTTGCATAAACATCATGCAGCCGCAACGCAATGCTCTTGATCATATTACTATGACGCAGCACAATCTCCCATTTGACATCCTCGGCCCGCGTCCGCAGGAATTCGCCGAACAGTTCCTCAACCGGACGTTCCTTCTCGACAGCCGCAGACCTCATATGCCAACCGCCTTCTTCCCAGGCACATTCTGCAGCGAAATATTGCCCAGTGACTGGATCTGTGCTGTACCGACAATCTCATTAAAGGCCAACACGCACAGATTGGGAAAATACTGCCGCAACAGACGGCTCAGATAAATCCGAATGACCTGACTCGTCAGCAGTACCGGCGCAATGCCAAGATCAGCAAATTTAGGAATACATTCCGCAATCTGCGAAATAATGGGCTGTAACAGCTCCGGTCCCATGGATAAATAAATACCGTGGTCATTCTTTGTCAGCGAGGAAACCACCCGGCGCTCAACTTCGCTATCAAGCGTGATGACGCGCAACTGGCCATTTTCACAGAAACGTCGGGTAATTGTACGGCTAAGAGCCGAGCGGACCGCCTCCGTAATCAGATCCGGGTCACGCGTACTGCTCATAGTATCTACCATTGTCTCCAGGATCGTAACCATATCGCGAATCGGGATTCCCTCCATTAACAGGCTGCGCAGCACCTTTTCAAGCAGCGCATAGGAAATCAACTGCGGGCATGCCTCCTCAACCAACTCAGGTGAGGTTTTTTTCAGGTTTTCCACAATCTGTATCGTTTCTGTGCGCGTCAACAGTTCATACGCATGCTGCTTGATGGTCTCAGATAGATGCGTCAGCATAACCGACAAAGGATCAATGACCGTATATCCATAAATCTCAGCCATTTCTTTGTTTTCTGGCAGAATCCAACGCGATGGAATGCCATAAGCAGGCTCTATGGTTTCAATTCCGTCAATCTCACCCAACGGATTGGAAGGTTCAAGCGCAAGGTAATAATCGACCAGAATTTCCCCCTTTGCAACCTCTTCTCCTTTAATACGGACGATATATTGATTGGTCCCCAACATCGAACCATCGTGCAGGCGCACAGTCGGGATTACAAACCCCATCTCCTGCGCATACTGCCGCCGGAAAATAACGATACGATTGATCAGCTTGCCGCCGCTGCTCTCATCCACCAACGGAATCAGGCTGTAACCCACCTCCATTTCGATCGGCTCAACCGACAGCAGCGAATAAACATTATTAATATCCTTATAATAATCTGTTTCCGAGGGCGCAGCCTCCAGTGGGGGCGGTGCAGCCTCCTGAATCTGTGCGGCAACCTCTGCAGCCTCTTTCCTCCGCATTTGACGGCGAATCAGGAAACTCAGCGTAAACAAGATCACCGCCACAATGACAAGGGGTAAATGCGGCGTATTGGGCATGATCGCCAGAAATACCAACGCCGCACCCGTTGCCATAATCGCATTCGGCTGCGCTGCAAACTGCCCAATTACATCCGTGTTCAGGCTGCCTTCCGAAACCGAACGGGTAACGATCATACCTGTTGCAGTCGAAATCATCAGTGCCGGCAACTGGGAAACCAGGCCATCACCGATGGTCGCCTTCGAATAGAGCGACGCAACTGTACCAATATCGCCGCCACCCATAACCATACCTATGATAATACCGCCGATCAAGTTAATCGCAGTAATAATCAGCGACATCACCGCGTCGCCCTTGACAATCTTCGTCGCGCCATCCATTGCGCCGTAAAAATCGGCTTCCTTCTGGATTTTCTCACGACGGAGACGGGCGCCTTGCTCATCAATCAAGCCAGTGTTCAGGTCAGCGTCAATCGCCATCTGTTTACCTGGCATCGCATCCAGGGTAAAGCGCGCGGCCACTTCAGCCACGCGTTCCGCACCCTTTGTAATGACCAGGAACTGCACCAATACGATGATGAAAAAGATGATAAAACCGATCACGATATTTCCGCTTGTGATCAGCTCGCCAAACGCCGCTATAACCTCGCCCGCATAACCATTTGATAGGATCAATCGGGTGGTAGAAACGTTCATACCAAGCCTGAACAGCGTTGTAATCAACAGCAGCGATGGAAAAATAGAAAATTCCAATGCCTCTGTAATGTTCATCGTGATCATCAGAATCATGATGGATAACGCAATATTAAGCACCAGCAGAACGTCAAGCAGCTGTGCCGGCAGCGGGAGGATCAGGAACAGCACGATCACGACCACGCCAAGCGCGATCGAATTTTTCGCCGCCAGCTGCAACAGGCGTTTCATCCGTTTCCTCCTTCCTTCATCTCAAATCTCAGGGTGAATCCACTTCCGCTTATTCGGAAGTCTGCCGCCCGCCTTATCCCGACCCTGCAATCCGCTGGAGCATTTCCTCCAGCGCCAGAAGCATGTCGGATTCTACGCCCAGCAAAAACTCGGTAAAGGGCGTCAGCAGCAACAGCAGCATCGAAAGGCCAATAATGACCTTCAGTTCTATATTGATCGCAAATACATTGATTTGCGGAATTACCTTCATCAGAATGCCCATGCCAACCTGACCCATCAGCTCGGTCGCCAGGATTGGCAGGCTCAACTTAACCGCCAGCAACGCACACTCTGCAAACAGCTCAACCGCGCGGCTTGCCACCGCGTCGCCAAACGCCGCAGTCCCGTAGGGCGCCAGCTCCCCCGAGGTCAGCACAATCCGCAGCAGCGTTATATGGCCGTTCGCTGCGAAAAAAACCAGGATCGCCAGCATATTCAACAAGCTGGCCGTCGTAGTCAGCGAGGCCTGCGCCCCTGCATCGTACATGCGCGCCATGCTCATGCCCATCTGCGTATCCACGATCTCGCCGGCCTGCTCTGGTATATACAGGAAAAACTGCATAACCACCGCGAAAACCGCGCCAATCCCGAATTCCAGCAACGCCTGGACCGCAAATTCCAATGCAGTCCGCGGCATCTCCGCTCCGTCTGCGGCAAATGCACTGGCAGTTACCGAAAGCAGCAGCACAAACCCCGCCTTATACATCGATGGGAAATTGCTCCGGCCAAACAGCGGATTTGTCAGCACAAAGCCTGACATGCGCATCACAATATACAAAAACAGCGTTAGGCTGTCCCAATTGAACTCCATAACTACTTCATCAGTTCAAACAGCCCGATTGTGTATTCGGAAAGCGTCATCATCATCCAGCTCCCGCCTATAACCAGGAACAGCACGACGACAACCAGCTTCAGCGTAAACGCAATCGTCTGCTCATGGATCTGGGTCACCGCCTGCAGGATCGCGGTGGCCACGCCGACCGCCAGCGCCAGCAGCAGGATCGGCGCACCCAATCGGATGGCGACGCCCAGCCCATCGCGTAATACGTTGGTGACCTGCGAAACTCCCATTTGTTACCTCTTTCCTCCAGCTAACGGATCCCCTGCACAAGCGTCGAAAACAGCAGCTCCCACCCGTTGACTGTGATGAACAGCAGCAGCTTAAACGGTGTTGAAATCATCGCGGGCGGCAACATGATCATGCCCATCGACATCAGCGTCGAGGAGACAATAATGTCGATCAGCAGGAACGGGATATACAGATAAAAGCCAATCTGAAAGGCCTTTTTCAGCTCGCTTGTAATAAACGCCGGCGTAACCACACGCATCGGCAGCACCTCAGCCAGCGTTTCTACCTCCCCTTCCGGGATCTCGGTACCGGACATTTCACAGAACAGCGTCAGCGCGCTGCTATCGGTCTGGTGCAGCATGAAATCCTTCATCGGGACGCTGGCCCGGCTGAAAAACTCAGCCTGCTCTATCTCCCCGTTGACATATGGGGCGTAAGCCTGCCGGTTGACCTCATCGATCGTCGGGCCCATCGTAAACAGGGTCAAAAACAGCGCAATCCCGACCAGAATCATATTCGGCGGGGTCTGCTGGGTGCCCAATGCGTTCCGCAGGAAAGAGAGCGAGATCACATACCGTGTAAACGAGGTCGTCATCACGACCAACGACGGCAGCAGGGTCAGCAGCGCGGTGAGGAATATCAATTCCAGCGCGCTGATGCCGTCGCCGTTTATGTTAATAAATCCATCCAGACTGCTCATTTTTTCCTCTCCACGGACCTGCGAAGGGCGCTTAGGAAATCGCTGCCCGGCACGGGCTCCGCCGTCTCCAGCCACTTCGCACTCTCCTCCTCCGACAGCTCACACAACACGGTTACACCGCCCTGCGCTACGCCCAGAAGGAGGCATTTTTGATTCACGCGCACCAGCGCCAGTCGCTCCGCGCGGCCGACCGGGATCTGCCGCAGGACACACAACCCACCCGTGCGCGGACCGCCTGGGATACCGCCGTACGTCCCGACCAGGCGCGCGGCAAAATACGCCAACACCAGGATCGCGGTCACCCCGGCCAGCATCCCCAGCAGCTCCGGGATCACGGATTGCCCAGAATCGACGTGACCGTCTTCAGGATGCGGTCGGGCTTGAAGGGCTTGACGATGAAATCCTTGGCGCCTGCGGTGATCGCCTCAATGACCATCGCCTCTTGGCCCATCGCCGAACACATAACGACGTTTGCCGCCGGGTTCTTGGCACGGATTGCCTTCAGCGCTTCCAGCCCGTCCATATTGGGCATGGTGATATCCATAATCACCAGATCCGGATTGATTTCGCCGTACTTGTCGACCGCATCCGCGCCGTCGACCGCCTCATAGAGATCGGTATAACCGTTTTTACTCAGGGTATCCTTGACAACCTTGCGCATAAACGCCGCGTCGTCAACACACAAAATTTTCGCCATCGTTCCATTCCTCGCTTCACTAAATGTTTGGTGTCAAAATCACTTACTTAAAGGATGCTATATCTTCCAGCTCCGGCTTGTGCAGGATCTCGCTGATCCGGATGCCAAAATTATCGTCAATTACCACGACTTCACCGCGGGCGATGCATTTGCCATTGACGAACAGATCCACCTGGTCGCCTGCCAGCTTATCCAGCACCACCAAGGAGCCCTTGGAGAACGCCAGGATATCCTGTACCTTTTTGCGGGTGCGGCCAATCTCGACCGTAACCTCAAGGGGCACGCCCATGATCAAATCCAGGTTCTGCGCCTGTTCTTCCCCGAGCGCCTCGCCGTTAGCAAGCTTGGGCATGCTCGGCGCCTGGGTGCTGATCACCTTGGGTTCAGGCGGTTCCGGCTGCGGCGG
Source organism: uncultured Butyricicoccus sp. (assembly GCA_947575935.1). Taxonomy (GTDB): domain Bacteria; phylum Bacillota; class Clostridia; order Oscillospirales; family Butyricicoccaceae; genus QXXE01. The sequence continues at coordinate 7,867 of CANPPM010000119.1, forward strand.
AGGCGGATAGCCCGGCCAGCCGCCATACGGCGGCATATAGTAATACGGATAGGGCATCTGCGACGGATCCGCAGGTATCTGCCCCATCTGCGGCGGCATGCCCGGCATCTGCGGCGGCATACCAGCCGGCTGCTGCGGCTGGGCCGCAGGCGCGGCGGGCGCCTGTACCGCCGGAGCAGCTGCAGCCGGCTGCGCCGCAGGCGCGGCGGGCGCGGCCGGCTGCGGTGCGCTCTGCTGTGCCATCAGACGTTCAATCTCTTCCTGCGAAAGCGTGCCGCCGGAAGAAGCCGCAGGCGCTGCAGCTGCCG